>CATBLW010000122.1 GCA_949486985.1 Prochlorococcus marinus str. MIT 9215 | reverse complement strand
GATTTGTTGCTCAACCTGCCTGGCGGCAAGGTTGGGTTTATGGCCGTAAGCATGTTGACCATCTTTAGCCTCGGCTTTTTCATCGACTTCTTTGAAATCGCCTTCATTGTCATTCCTCTCTTGCTGCCAGCAGCCCGCCAATTATTAGGACCAGATGCCCTGTTGTGGCTTGGTGTCGTGATTGGAGCGAACCTGCAAACATCGTTTCTGACTCCTCCCTTCGGCTTCGCACTCTTTTATCTACGTGGTGTGGCGCCAAAAGAAATCACAACCCGCGAGATTTACCAAGGAGCTCTGCCGTTTGTGGCCTTGCAGATTGCTGTCTTGGTGCTGATCATCGTGGCCCCAGAACTGGTGAACTGGCTACCGAGGCTGGCCGCGGCCT
The DNA here is from genome assembly GCA_949486985.1 of Prochlorococcus marinus str. MIT 9215. Classification (GTDB taxonomy): domain Bacteria; phylum Cyanobacteriota; class Cyanobacteriia; order PCC-6307; family Cyanobiaceae; genus MIT-9215. The sequence continues at coordinate 2,171 of CATBLW010000122.1, read as the reverse complement.
AATCAACTCAACATTTCTCATTAAGACCTAGTTAGGGCCTGGCCTCCTTAGAGTTAGACCGCCGGCAGAAGGGGTCCATGGCAGTCGCCAACGAGAGCGCCACAGTTGCACCGATCAACTCTGCCCAAAGGCTCTCGCTGCAATGCGAAAAAATCGCGACGGATACAACAACAATCCGCTGCCTCGATTGGGACCGCAGCCGCTTTGACATCGAATTTGGCCTGCGTAACGGCACGACCTACAACAGCTACATCGTGCGTGGTGCTCAAACCGCATTGGTCGACACCAGTCATCTCAAATTCAAAGACACATGGCTGGCACTGCTTCAGCAACAAATCGAGCCGACAGAGATTGACTATCTGATCGTTAGCCACACCGAACCTGACCACTCTGGGCTTGTCGGCTATCTGATCGACCTCAACCCAGAGATTGAAATCGTGGCCTCAAAGATCGCGATCCAGTTTCTACAAGATCAAGTGCATCGTCCATTTCGCTCTCGCGTGATTAAAACTGGCGATGAGCTGGATCTAGGCAGCAATCCAGCAAGCGGTAAGGCGCATCGTTTTGAATTTCTCAGTGCACCAAACCTGCACTGGCCGGACACGATTTTTTCTTTCGATCACGGCACAGGCATCCTTTACACCTGTGATGCTTTTGGCATGCACTATTGCTCGGATGATGTTTACGACAGAAATCCCAGTGACCTCGCTCCAGACTTTCGCTTCTATTACGACTGTCTGATGGGGCCCAATGCCAGAAGCGTGGTGCAAGCCCTGAAGAGGATGGACACGCTTCCAAAGATCAACACGATTGCCGTTGGTCATGGACCACTCCTGCGTGATCATCTCAAGATTTGGATCGATGACTATCGCGAATGGAGTAGTCAACGCAGCAAAGGTGAAAACTATGCAGCGGTCTGTTATTTAAGCCAATACGGTTTTTGTGATCGTCTCAGTCAAGCCATTGCCCATGGGATCGGCAAAGCCAATACCCAGGTCCAACTGGTTGATCTGCGTGCCTGCGACGCGCAAGAACTCAGTGGCTTGATCGGTGGAGCTAAGGCTGTTGTGGTACCAACCTGGCCTTCAGAACCAGATGCCGAACTGCAAAGTTCCATCGGCACATTGCTTGCCGCGCTACACCCCAAGCAATGGGTTGCCGTATACGACGCCTACGGCGGTAACGATACACCGATTGATGAGTTGGCCTCACAGTTGCGCAGCCTGGAACAAAAAGAAGCCTTTGCGCCCCTAAGAATTCGCAAGCCACCCGATGGCAATGACTACCAACGCTTCGAAGAAGCAGGCACTGATTTGGGCCAACTACTCAGCCGCAACAAAAACATGGCGGCGATGAAAAATCTCGACGGCAATCTGGATAAAGCCCTCGGTCGCATCAGCGGTGGGCTGTATGTGGTCACCGCAAGTCAAGGAACAGGAGACAACAATCGTCGCGGTGCCATGGTGGCCAGCTGGGTCAGTCAAGCGAGCTTTAGCCCACCAGGACTCACCGTTGCCGTGGCCAAAGACCGTGCCATTGAAACCTTGATGCAAGTGGGCGATCGCTTTGTGATCAACGTGCTCCGGGAAGACAACTACCAACCCTTAATGCGACATTTCCTCAAGCGATTCCCTCCCGGCGCCGACCGCTTTGAAGGCGTCAACACACTTGAGAATGCAGCAGAAGGAGGGCCAGTGCTGCTTGATGCCCTTGCATTCCTCGGTTGCCGAGTTGAACAACGCCTAGAAAGCCCTGATCACTGGATTATTTATGCCGTTGTTGAACAGGGCAACGTGGCCGATGCAGAAGCCAGCACTGCGGTACATCACCGCAAAGTAGGGAACCACTACTGATGGAAACATCCTCTCCCGATCAAGCGACAGCACAAGCCATGAGAGAACGCCAAACGATCAATCTCCCCATTGCAGAAGGACTGATTTGCCTGCGGGGTCTCAGCCCTCAACGACTACGTTTTGAATTGGAATATGCCCTCGAGCGCGGCAGCACAGCCAATAGCTTCCTGTTTGAGGCTGGCCAAAATAGTCAAGGGAATCAGCAGGCGGCTGTTTTGGTTCACCCTCCCGGAGCCCCCTATGCCGAGGTGTTTTTGCCAGCGCTGGCCAAAGCTCTACCCAACAACACCACAGCACTGCAAGTTGTCGTCGGTCACG
>CATBLW010000121.1 GCA_949486985.1 Prochlorococcus marinus str. MIT 9215 | reverse complement strand
GATCAAAAGCTGATGCAGAGGTGTTTGCCCGATGAGTGGTTGATCATCGAAGCTTGGGATGAGAGCTAAGCGGTCATCTGCCCTGTCAGGCCAGATCAAGCAAACAAAAAACAGCTCGAGAGCAATTGTCATTTGCGCAGTTGTTGATCCCTCCCCATGGAATTTCTTGCTGTTCCCATCCCATTGCTTTCTGTTCTCAAGCATGCGCATAGTCGCCGTTATTGATTGGACAACAACCAGCCCTAACCAATAAGCAACTGATACGCCTCATTCACACGACGGAAGGCCTCCGCTGATCCGCCCATGTCGGGATGGTGTTGTTTCACCAGATTGCGATGGGCTTTTTTGATGGCTTGCTGAGATGCGCCCATCTCTAGCCCCAACACCTTCAGCGCTGCGGCCCGGCTTGGCTCCTGTTGGCTGTGTTGATGACGGCCAGTCTGTTGTTGTCGGGAACTCTGTTGTTAACGGCCAGCCTGTTGTTCTTCTTCGCCTTGTTGTTGTCGATCCGTCTTGCGTTGATCACTGCGTGTGCGGCGGCCTGAACGGGTCTGTTGTTGCTGTTGCCGCAACTCAGTCACCACCCGCTGCGGATCTTCATCCAGCCATTCGCTAGAGCGAACGCCATAGAGGGCAAAGCTGGCCAACACCGCACAACGCTTTTTGGTGCGAGGACCTGCCACTGCTGCATGCAGATCGCTACCGAGCCCTGGGGCCAGCCGATCCAGCCGCTGATGCAGGTTGAGCTGCGGGTGAAAACTGTTGTGATTGAGTCGTTCGATTAGGGCCTCAAGGCCACTGCGGCGTAAATCGTTCCAGCCCGTTTGCTGCCCTAGGGCCTCCCCCCAGCTGTCCACCTGCGCTGTCGTGACCCGAGGGGGTGCTCCAGTTGGCTCCTGCCAGGGCCGTTGTTGTACAGGCTCCTTACGCATTCGTTGCTGCCGCAGCAGCTCAACCTGCCGGCGTAGCTGCCTCACTTCCCGGCGAAGGGCATCATTTTCGGCTAGCAGCGCATCAACGTTGCTGGTAACCCGCTGCCGCTGGCGGGGATCAAAGCCCATAGCCAACGCTCGCCTCCTTATCTCAATCTAAAGCTGGCAGTGTTTACGCGGCAGCGCTGTTGGGCTGCGCTTGGGCCTTTAGACCTGCTCTCCTGATGGGATTGAGCCCTGCAAACAATCAGCGATTAAGGGCTAACGCGGCATCCATCGCCACAATGCACCTAGGCACTTGGAAGCCTTGAGTCGCGTCCGTTCTCTTCGTATTGCAATCGTTGGCGCTGGCAGTGCTGGGGTTCTTGCTGCCCTGATGCTTCAACGCCGAGGCCATCAGGTCTCAATATTTGAGCGTGCCAAACGGCCTCGTGCCGATGGTTGCGGAATCCTTTTGTTGAGCAGGGGGATCCAGGCACTCATCGATGCTGAGATCCCTGGCTTGGCGGAGGGAATGATCAATGCAGGCGCGATCGCCCGTCGTTTTCATTTTCGTAATTCCAAAGGAGAGACGACCAATATTTCTGAAACAGACCCTTCAGATGAACCGCCAGGCTTACTGATCCATCGCAGCGCCATTCTTCAGCAATTGGTTGGTCATCTCGATGAAGGCAGCTTCATCGGCGATTCAGACATTCGTCAATGTGAGCAATGTGATCGCCATGTCTCCCTAACCATGGCCGATGGCTCTGAGTGGCAGGGAGATTTACTGATCGGTGCAGACGGCATCTTTTCAACTGTTGCCAAAGCTGTTGCACCTGAACGGCGTCTCAACTTTCTTGGTGATCGTGTTTGGCGTGGTGTTGTCGACGATCCCTCGGGCTTCTGCCAGCCAGGTGATTTTTTTATTTATATGCGTGGGCGAGGCATATACGCCAACTTCTTTCATATCGGAGTCAATGCCGATGGTGTGCCTCAAACCCACTGGGGCTTTTTCACTGAAGAAGACTTACCTCGCCAACGCGAGCAACAACGTCAACTGTTGAATCAGCCCATTCCTGAACAGGCTTTGGCTCGTCTTTGCCCGAAGGCTGCGGCTGTGATCCTCTCCACACCACCCGCTCACCTGGTGGCCAATTGGTCTTTCGACATTGATCCTTTGCCAAGGCTCAGCGATGGCCGCATTGTTCTGATCGGTGATGCGGCTCATGCCATGAGCCCTTCTCAAGGTTGTGGCATGACAACGGGGTTTGAAGATGCCGTTGAGCTTTGTCATGCTCTTGATTCTTCAAGTCATCCTGACCCCCGAGTTGCATTGAAAAACTTTGATGCTTCCCGTCGTCCGCAGGTGCATCGTGATCAAGCCTGCAGTCGAGATGTGAGTGCCACCACTGGGCGTGTGCGT
>CATBLW010000120.1 GCA_949486985.1 Prochlorococcus marinus str. MIT 9215 | reverse complement strand
AGAGGAATGACAATGAAGGCGATTTCAAAGAAGTCGATGAAAAAGCCGAGGCTAAAGATGGTCAACATGCTTACGGCCATAAACCCAACCTTGCCGCCAGGCAGGTTGAGCAACAAATCAGCAATCAGCTGATCACCGCCTACTCCTCTGAACACGAGGCTGAAAGCTGTGGAGCCAAGCAAAATCGCCATCACCATCGAAGTGGTTCTTAAGGTTTGATCACAGACCTTGGCGAGGCTGCTGCGGCTAAAACCTCCATTGAGTGCGGCTAAGGCCATGGCGCCTGTGGCACCAAGAACGCCTGCTTCTGTTGGGGTTGCGATGCCAAAGAAGATGCTGCCCAACACCAACAGGATCAGACCCAGCGGGGGGGTGATGACGCGTAATAACTGAATGGGTTGTACGCGGCTGAGTTCGGCAGCATCCAGTTGGGGTGCGAGTTCAGGTTGAAGGATGCTGATCACAACGACATAGATGGCAAAGGCGCCAGCCATCAGCAGCCCTGGAATCAATGAACCGAGAAATAGATCGCCGACAGAGATGCCCAGTTGATCTCCCAGCACAACCAGCACAATGCTCGGCGGGATGATCTGGCCCAAGGTGCCAGAGGCCGCAATCACCCCTGTAGCCAGCGAACGGTTGTAACCAGCTCGCAGCATGGCGGGTAGCGAGATCAGCCCCATCGTGGTCACGGTGGCGGCGACCACGCCTGTCGTGGCAGCAAGTAGTGATCCCACCAGCACGACGGCTAGGGCGAGACCTCCTCGTAGCCGACCAAGTAAACGGCCCATGCTCTCGAGTAGTCGTTCGGCAATGCCGGACGTCTCAAGCATGGCGCCCATGAATACAAAGGCGGGAATGGCCAGCAAGGTGAAGTTGGCCATGATCCCCAGGATCCGTTGGGGCAGTGCCGTGACAAATAAAGGATCGAACTCGCCGAGGGCGATGCCCAGCAGCGCGAAGATCACGGCAATGCCACCCAGGCAGAAAGCCACCGGATAGCCGCTCAACAGTGCGACAACAAGGGCTAAAAACATCCCTGGCCCGAGCAGGGCTGAGGGATCGAAGCTGATTACATGGCCGAGGAATTCAATGTCAATCACTGGGTTGCTTGAGTTGCCTCCAGGCGCGAATGGCTTCGGACACTCCTTGCATCGATAGGAGCAGGAAGCCCAAGGGGATCAGGCTTTTCACGAAGTAGCGGGGCAGGCCATCTGGATCGGGGGAGGCTTCTTGGATGCTCCACGACTGCAGAGCCGGTGGGATGGAGATGGCCGTCACAGCGAGTGAAAATGGCAATAACAACAGCAGAGTGCCAAGCAGTTCGAGGCGTGCTTTTCGCTTGTTTCTCCAGCGGCTTTGCAGCACATCGACACGCACATGGTCATGGCGTTGCAGTGTCCAGCCCATACCAAGCAAAAACACCAGATCAAACAGATACCACTGGCCTTCGATCAGGCCGTTGGAGCTGAGATTGTGGCCAATCGATGCACCGAGATAGCGTCCCACCACGTTCCAGAGTCCCAAGCCCAGCATCAGCAGGACAGACCAACGCGCCAGGACGGCGAAAGCTCGGTTGACAGCGTCAAGCCGGTCGGCAAGAAACAGCCAGCGGCTCAAGATTTAGCTCTCAGTTGGTCGTAGCTAAAGCGAGCGAATGAGAATTCATTGACCTTGTTCCAGCCATAAACCTGCTTGCGGAAATCCTGCCATTGGCCAAAAAGTTTTTGGAAGCCGGGATCTTTCGCTGCGGTGTCGCTATACAGCTGGAACGCAGCATCCTGGGCGGCATTCAGGATGCTGTTGTCATAAGGAACCAGTTCAGTTCCGCCTTTGATCAGCCTTTGCAGAGCCGCTCCATTGAGGCTGTCGTAACGGCTGAGCATGGTCAGGTTGGCTTCGTAACAGGCGGTGTTGAACATCGCTTGATAGTCGCTGGGGAGTTTCTCCCAGGCTTTTTGATTGACGAGAGCTGAGAGGGTCGGGCCTGGCTCCCACCAGCCGGGGTAGTAGTAAAAGCGTGCGGCTTGTGCAAGTCCTAGTTTTTCATCGTCGTAGGGGCCTGTCCATTCAGCGGCATCGATGGCACCTCGATCGAGAGCCAAGAAGATCTCACCACCAGGCAACACCTGCACATTGACGCCGAGTTGCGCCAACACCTTGCCGCCGAGGCCAGGAATGCGCATCTTCAGCCCTTTCAGGGAGCCGAGTCCATCGAGTTTGTTTTTAAACCAGCCGCCCATTTGGGCACCTGTATTGCCTGCTGGAAAGCTGATCACTCCGAAATCGCTATAGATGCGGTTGATCGCTTCGTTGCCACCAGCTTCGTAGAGCCAGGCATTTTGTTGTTGAGCGGTAAGACCAAACGGCACGGAGGTACCGAAGGCAAAACCAGGATTTTTGCCGATGTAGTAATAACTCGCTGTATGGCCACACTCAACGGAGCCGGCTTGAACGGCATCGAGCACTTCAAGGCCAGGCACGAGCTCGCCACTGGCGTAGGGCTTGATTTGAAAGTTGCCGCCGCTGAGTTCATTGATGCGGCGGCTGATTGTTTCGGCGCCGCCGTAAATCGTGTCGAGTGAATGGGGCCAACTGGTTGCCATGCGCCAGCGCACTTTGGGCTGGCCGCTCATGGCACTGCTACTGCTACTGGAGTCTTCGCGGCGAATTGTGCAGGCGCCTAAAACGCCGGCACCAACTGCGGCAGAGAGGGCTGTGGCTCCAGATCCAAGTAGTTTCCGACGCTGCATGCATGTTCTCCTTGCTGCAGAATTTTACGGCCCATATCCCTGCTCATAGCCAACACCAGTTGGCGATCGTTGCAGCTTGTCCGCAGGCTTTTCCATTTGCGTCTTTGATGGTCCAGATGCAGGCGTTGTTGATGCGAAATCGTTGCCCTTTGCTGTTGATGCGGATGCCGCTGTAACCCTCAATGGCATCAACTTGTTGTGCCTTGTTTAGGGCAGCAGCACGACTGTGGCGTTCTTCCTCTGGCGCGGTGAGCCTCGATGGCATGCCAATCATGTCCTGCCAGTTGAGCTTCCAGAGCTCTAGGGCTGCAGCATTGGCATAGGTGAGTTTTGGATCGGTGCCGCCGTCATGGGCGAGTACAGGGATCGGCAATGCAAATAGTTGTTGGCTTGCTGCTTGGCTGTTCTGGGCTGGGCTGTTCTGCGGTTGGCTGTTTTTGGGTTGGCTGTTCTGGAGAGTGGTCTGCGCGCTAAGAAGAGCCCGCCCAAAAGCTGTTTGATGGGAGCTCAGCAGCTGGCTAACCAGCTGCTGCTTGTCGTTCGTTAGCCATGGGGTCTCAAGCACCGGCCGCCATGGCTTGCAGCATGGCTCGTTGGGCTAAGGCTTGGCCTTGTTGATTGAGGTGTTGGAGGAAGAGTTGGCGCGATTCAGGGAAGCGCGGTTCTTCGGCTAGGGGCAGATCTCCTGCGGAATCAAGCCCTGTATCGCCTTCTAATGCAGGAGTGACGACGACAAGATCAGCATCCAGGCTCGCCTCATAGCGCCACCACAAACTTGGATCCAAAACGGCAGGGTGGGGCGGTACTGGTGGATCATCACTGTTGGCAGCCTTCTCAGACTCTGCTTGTTCTGCAGCTGTTTCGGCCATTGCCGACAGTGCTTCCAGTCGCTTTTCAGCCAGATCGGCAAGCAACTTTGCACGCGTGCGTCCACGCAGCTGAAACAGCACAAAGGGATCTTCGCTGAAGCGGTCTCCCATCAGGAAGTAAACGGCGCTGATGTGTTTGCAGGGGTTGGCCTTGTCAGGACAGGTGCATTCGCTGCGCACCTCCTGCAGCTTGAAGGGGAACAGACGTTTGCCGCTGGCGGCGAAGGCCCGCTCGATGTCCGCAGGCATGATTCCCGCCAGCAGCTGAGCGGACCAGCGCGCTTTCTGCGCAAGGGCTTCAAGCACGTAGCCCCAGTCTTCGTCGTTCAGCACGTCGAGCCAGAGCTTCACTTT
>CATBLW010000119.1 GCA_949486985.1 Prochlorococcus marinus str. MIT 9215 | reverse complement strand
ACTACTTTGTTGCGAAGACAGCGATGGTGATCCCGCAGTTTGTACAGAAGATCAATTAGCGGAGGGCGAAGTGCCTTATAGATTCATCAATCTAGAGGGCAGCAAAGAATCAAAAAAAGTTGAGTTATCTGCATCACAAGCAACCTACGATTTATCTCCACCAGGAACAAGCGTTTCTGGCGATGATCTAACAATCCTGATCCGAGCAGTTGACTTTGACGACCTAAGTGAGGATTTGCAAGACAGCCTCTTCACCAGATGTGTCTCTCTTATGGGAAATGGACTTGTTCAATCAGGAACATGGGTTAATAACAGCTGTGAAAGCCGCTAATCGCTCTATTTAGGAAAATCGTACAAAGCATTATGAGCCAGCAAACAACAAGACCAGCTTCCCAAGATCTCAAGTCCAAGCGCATCAAAACTAGTGCGACAAATGCATCAAACAAACCCTCAAGACAATCAATCTCAAACCCAAAGTCCTTTAGTGTTGAAATGCTGTGAGCAGAATCACAAAATCTTTTGACATGGACCAATACAATCAAATCCAAACCTGTCATAGTTCAAGTATCAAATTCACATCTCCAAACCTGAAATGATGAAGTTCTTACACACCAAAAAATCACAACTGAAGCCACATCAGTTTCGACACGATGGCTATTCACTAGCCGAAACAATGATTGCAGTTGCGGCAGGCATCCTCGTTGTCGGGGCGGCTGGGGTAGCACTTCGTTCAACGCAGTCAATGATCGAGAGCTCATCAACCAAAGCAACCCTTCGACAAAGCACCACGAACGGTCTTCGCTTACTGCGATCAGAAGTTGAAAGAGGTGCAAATATACTTGTTTATAGTGAAGATGATCCCATAGAGGGACTCGAACATACAGATTTGGACAGACAAGAGTATTTAGCGACCATCCAAAGCTGCCAGGATTTAGCCACAGCTGGATCTCCATTCACTCCTGTTTTCGGCATTAAGATGCCCGAACTGGTCGAACCAGTTCTCTATGGGTTGAGCGTGGATGCAAAAGGCCAAGGCTATTCACTAAACAGATGTGGTGTGCCAATAACTCTCAAAGGGGAATACAACGAAGCAGATCCCCAATTCATTGCAACTGCAATTGAAGGCATTGGTGTAATGAGTTGCGGAGAAGAAGATGGCTGCGACGAAGACGAAAGAAGTTTAGCGGAAATTGTTAGCGAACTAGATGTAACTTTCTCAACCACAGAATGTGATACAGAGAAGCTATGTGCTCCAACAAGTAGCTACAGAGAGCCGGCATTACGTATTCAGACTGATGAAGGAGTCCGTAGATTAGTGAAGTTCATTGATCCAGACCCTAACAATGACAACGAAGACTATAGCTACCTTCAAGTTCTCAAGGGCTCAAATTCACTCACGAAACAACCACTGCATCTAGCAGCATTTGCAAAGGCCTATATATTAGACGCCGAAAACGACGATGTTGATATTCAAGATGGAAGTTCTACTCAAACCTGGGAATCCGATCAACCTGATCAAACTTATCAACCTGACAAGCCAGAAGACAACCGTCAACCTGATCAAACAGGACAAACAGATCAAACAGGTCAAACAGATCAAACAGGTCAAACTGATCAAATAGATACACCTGATGTTGACATCAACTTTGGCGGCTTTGGCAACGGACTGCTAAACCAATAACAGGCGTCAAACAGAGGATTAGAGACCTTGATCTTTTCCTCTGAACAAAATATCTTACTTTTAATCAGCCTGGTTTAATTTCAATACAGCCATAAATGCCTCTTGTGGCACATCAACCTTACCCATGGCCTTCATCCTTTTCTTACCCTTGGCCTGTTTCTTGAGGAGTTTCTTCTTCCTAGAGATATCTCCTCCATAACACTTGGCCAATACATCCTTACGCATCGCACTAATACTTTGACTGGCAATAATCCGACTACCAATAGAAGCCTGAAGCGGGATTTTGAATTGTTGCCTTGGGATCAACTCCTTGAGCTTATCAACCAGAGCCCTGCCAACATCATAAGCCTTTTCTCGATGAACAATAGCCGTCAATGGATCAGCCTTTTCGGCATTGATTAAAACATCAAGCCTTACAAGATCATTCTTTCGATAACCAATTAAGTGATACTCCATTGAGGCATAGCCTTTGGTTCTACTCTTCATTTGATCAAAGAAATCTGTAACCACCTCAGCCAAGGGGAGCTCATAAATCAAGGTAACTCTGTCAGTTGTGATGTATTTCATGTCAACATATTCCCCACGTCGTTCCTGACATAGACCCATCAATGTTCCATTGTATTCATTGGGAGCATAAATTTCCATCCGAACATAGGGCTCTTCAATTGTTTCTCGCCTCTGAGGATCAGGCAGAGTTGCAGGATTATCAATCATCAAACTCTCACCATCGAGAAGATTTACTTTATAAACAACAGAAGGGGCCGTAACAATTAAATCAAGGTCGTATTCACGCTCCAACCGCTCCTGCACAATCTCCATATGCAAAAGACCTAGGAATCCACAACGGAAACCAAAGCCCATGGCACTACTCGTTTCCGGCTCATACTGAAGTGCAGCATCGGACAGCTGTAATTTGTCGAGCGCTTCTCTTAACTCTGGATATTGGTCTGCATCAGTCGGGAACAAACCACAGAACACCATGGGCTTGGCCTCTGTGTAACCAGGCAAAGGTTCAGCAGCAGGTTCATTCAACAAGGTGATCGTGTCTCCAACCCTGGCATCGGCCACAGCCTTGATCGAAGCAGCGAGATAGCCCACTTCTCCTGCATGAAGTTCATCAACCTGAACCTGATCTGGAGCCATGACGCCAATCTCATCAGGCTCATAGCTCTTATTGCTCGCCATAAGCAATACCTTGTCTTTAACGCTGATGCGACCGCTAATCACCCGGAAATAAACAATGACTCCGCGATAAGCGTCGTAATAAGAATCAAAGATCAACGCCCTGGTTGGTTCATCCAACGCGGCTGATGGTGCAGGAATCCGATCAACAACAGACTGCAGAATTTCCGGCACACCAAGACCAGTCTTGGCAGAGCAGGTAAGCGCTGTTGAGGTATCCAAGCCAATGATCGCTTCAATTTCCTCTTTGATCCGCTCAGGGTCAGCCCCAGGCAGATCAACCTTATTCAGTACAGGGATGATCTCTAGATCGTTCTCCAATGCCATATAAACGTTGGCGAGGGTCTGCGCCTCTACGCCCTGACTAGCATCAACCACCAGCAAAGCCCCCTCGCAAGCCTGTAACGAACGGCTTACCTCATAAGAAAAATCCACATGGCCAGGTGTATCAATCAGATTGAGAACGTAAGTCTCACCATCAGCAGCCTTGTAATTCATTCTTGCGGCCTGGAGCTTGATCGTGATGCCTCGCTCACGCTCCAAATCCATGCTGTCGAGGAACTGCTCCTGCATATCCCTTCCCGCAACAGTGCCCGTGTCTTGCAAAAGCCGATCAGCCAATGTCGACTT
>CATBLW010000118.1 GCA_949486985.1 Prochlorococcus marinus str. MIT 9215 | reverse complement strand
CGGAGCCTTCGGTTGGGAAAGAGCATCAATCTGTCGAGGCTCAATCTCAACAAGAGAGGCAAGATCACAAAAGCGCCAATCCTCTTGATGCCGATGAGGCGCAGGCATCAAACCAAGGCGTTCACGCCCATCAGCCTGTGATTGAGCAAATCGACCAGCAGGCGCATCAAGTGTTTTCAACAAACGTAGGCACCAGTCGTCAAGGGCGGAGCGGCGCTTCTTTGAAGGATCCTCCACCATCAGGCCAGCTCCTGATTTGCCAAGTCGCGATCCAGCCATTCATATCCATGCTGCTCAAGTTCCAAGGCCAAATCCTTGCCACCAGATCGCACAATCCGTCCAGCATCCATGACATGAACGTAATCCGGTTTAATCAAATCAAGCAGCCGCTGATAGTGGGTAATCAATAAGGTTGTGTTATCAGCATTGGCCAGCTGATTGACTCCACTCGCGACAATCCTGAGCGCATCAATATCAAGCCCAGAATCAGTTTCATCAAGGATCGCAACCACAGGCTCCAATAAAGCCATCTGCAAGATCTCATTGCGCTTTTTCTCGCCACCGCTAAATCCTTGATTAACTGATCGATCAAGAAACGCTGGGTCCATCTGAACCACGTCAAGACGCCCACGAACCAAATCTTCAAAAGCAAACGTATCCAGTTCCTCCTGGCCCTGCTGCAAACGCCGAGCATTGGTTGATACCCGCAGAAATTCGAGATTGCTAACACCTGGTATCTCAACCGGATATTGAAAACCCAGAAACACGCCAATTCTGGCCCGCTGCTCAGGATCCAATGCCAGTAAATCTTCACCCAAAAAGAGAACACTTCCCTTGGTCACGGTATAAGCAGGGTGACCAGCCAGAACCTTCGACAAGGTACTCTTGCCACTGCCATTGCGACCCATCAAGGCATGAATCTCTCCGGCCCTAATTGTTAAGTTGACTCCATTAAGGATCAACTGATCCTCCACACATGCATGGAGGTCACGGATATCAATCAATACTTGCGAGTCGGGTCTAATCACAGTGGAAGAGAAATCTGGCGAAGAGGAAAGAGGAGCAAAAACAGGACCGAAGCTTAAGAAGCCTGACTGTGGAATTAGCCCACAGCACCTTCCAGTTTCAAGGCTAGAAGCTTATCGGCTTCAGCCGCAAACTCCATCGGCAGCTGATTAAATACGTCACGGCAAAAACCACTAACTAGAATTGAGACAGCTTCTTCAAAGCCAATACCACGACTTTGAAGATAAAAAAGCTGATCTTCTGAGATCCGGCACGTACTGGCCTCATGCTCAACACTTGAATCAGGTTGTTGACTACGAATATAGGGATAAGTTTTGGCTGCAGCCTGGTCACCAATCAGCATAGAATCACACTGGCTATAATTCTTGGCATGAACAGCTTTTGGGCCGATTTGAACCAAGCCTCGATAACTATTGGCTGAGCGACCTGCGCTAATCCCCTTGCTAACAATCGTTGAGCGAGTACGAGGACCTATATGAATCATCTTGGTGCCAGTATCTGCCTGCTGGAGATTATTAGTAAGTGCCACAGAATAAAACTCACCGACTGAGTCCTCACCAAGCAAGATGCAACTTGGATACTTCCATGTGATTGCAGAACCTGTTTCAACCTGAGACCAGCTTATTTTGCTTCTCGCTCCTCGACACTGACCACGCTTGGTCACAAAATTGTAGATACCACCAACACCTTCTTCATTGCCAGCATACCAATTCTGAACCGTTGAATACTTAATCGAAGCATCATCAAGCGCAATGATTTCAACAACCGCAGCATGAAGCGTATTGGTATCGAACATTGGCGCCGTGCATCCTTCCAGATAACTCACTGAAGCGCCTTCTTCTGCAATGATCAACGTGCGTTCAAATTGGCCAGTATCGCCTGAATTAATTCTAAAATAAGAGGACAAGTCCATTGGGCACTCCACGCCCTTAGGAATAAAGACAAACGACCCATCACTAAAAACAGCCGAATTCAATGCTGCAAAATAATTATCATTAGCGGGCACAACTGTTCCCAGATAACGCTCTATAAGATCTGGATACTCGCTAACTGCCTCACTAATAGAGCAGAAAATCACACCATGCTCTGCAAGCTTCTCTTTATATGTGGTTGCAATAGAAACGCTATCAAAAACTGCATCCACAGCCACATTCGACAACCGCTTCTGCTCACTCAAAGGGATGCCAAGCTTGTCGAATGTTTCCAACAACTTTGGGTCTACCTCATCAAGGCTTGCTTTCTTCTGGTTCTGCTTAGGAGCCGCGTAATAAACAACATTCTGATAATCGATCGGAGGGTAATCAAGGCCCGCCCAATCCGGCTCTTTCATTTTCAGCCAGTGGCTATAAGCGCGCAAGCGGAAATTCAACAAGAACTCTGGCTCCTCTTTCTTTGCAGAAATCAATCGCACAACATCTTCATCAAGACCCTTCGGGATCTTTTCTGTTTCGATATCAGTGACGAAGCCATATTTATACGGCTGCGAAACCAGCTCGCCAACTGAGCCCTGGCTATTCATATCGAATACCCGAGCGAGCAGACGCAAAAGTTGGATTGCATGAATGTACCCATCTCAACCTCTCGACTCAATGCTGATTCTTCAACCCAAGAAGTAGCTCCACAACAATTAACTCCTATCTTTTTCCAACAGACTTCGAGCGCTTCGAAAAGATTGAGAGCTCTTAGGCGTTTTAACAGGCAGAAAAACGCATAACTTTCCGATAGAAAGAGACACTTGGGGTGAGCAAGAAACTTTTTCGCTAGAGAACCCCTTGCAAGACATCGGTCAGAGGATGAATCAATAACTTTT
>CATBLW010000117.1 GCA_949486985.1 Prochlorococcus marinus str. MIT 9215 | reverse complement strand
TGACACACATCCCGACCAGATCAATTCCTACTCCGTGATGAGAATGATGTTCTTGGGCTAGCTCCAGCTTGGTTCCGACGCCATCAGTACCTGCGACTAGTAAAGGTTTCTGCAATCCCGCAGGGATGCGAAACAAGCCGCCGAAGCCTCCTAGGCCGCCAACTACCTCGTCCCGATGGGTGGCCTCAACGCTGGATTTGATGCGGCTAACAAATGCCCTGCCGGCTTTCACGTCCACACCCGCACTTTTGTAGTCCATGCTTTCTATTGACTTCTCCTGATCCTCCAACGCCGCCATGCGTTGTGCCAATACCAAGGGCGTCCTGCTTGGCATTAGCGAGGCTGCATATTGGCATTAGCGAAGCTGATCTGGTTTTTGCTTCTTTTGATCTTGTTCTCTCAGTCAGAGCAAGCTATATGCCCGAATTGGTTGGCGGAGAAGCTTTAGGTTCGCGGGGGTTTGCCCTCTCCAATTTTCATGAAAGCATTCGTACGTTAAGAGCGAAATTTGATGGCTTAAGGCTGATTTTTCTGTTTGAGGCAGCTGTCTACCCCAAGCAGAAGATCTGCCGTTAGCAATGCAGACTTCCTTATCGCTCATTGTTCTCGCTGGTTGCCTTTCCAGCAGTGCGAACCTTCTTCCTGTTTTTGCTCAAGACCTGGAAGCAACGTCCTCTCCTAGTCGGCTTGACGTTGCTCTTTCAAAGTCAATTTCTGCTTATAAAGAGAAACGCGCCTCACGTGAAGCAGGCCAAAACCTCGGTCATGAAAAGGTTATTGATACCTCTCTTGAACCACGGCCATCATCTGAAGTGGCTCCTGCAGACAAGGTCTCACCAGTCGCCAAGGACTCCTCTGGCAGCCTCGAAGTTGTGCATGTGAGCACTGGAGAAGCCAGTTGGTATGGACCTGGATTTTTTGGCAATCGAACGGCCAATGGCGAAACCTTTCGTCCAGGCACGATGACGGCTGCGCACCCAACATTGCCGTTTGGTACCCAAGTGAGAGTGACAAACCTGTGGAATGGTCAATCCACGGTGGTGAGGATTAACGACCGAGGTCCTTTCGTCGGCAATCGTGTCATTGATATTGCCCACGGTGCTGCCAATCATCTCGGCTTGATCTCCAGCGGTATTGCCCAGGTTCGTCTTGAGGTTCTCCGCTGAGTTTTTCTGTCCTCAGCACCCAAGCGGAGTTGCAACGATGGCGTCGTGAGCAGCATTCTGATGTTGTCTTTGTTCCCACAATGGGGGCCCTGCATCAGGGGCATCGTCAGCTGATTGCTTCGGCTCAGGCTTGTGGAAATGGAAAGGAGCCAGCAGCGGTTTTGGTAAGTGCCTTTGTTAACCCTCTTCAGTTTGGCCCTGATGAGGATTTCGAAAGCTATCCACGCGATATTGATGCTGATTGTCTGATCGCAGAGACATCAGGCGCAGCTGCTATTTGGGCACCGTCTGTTGAGCAGGTGTTTCCTGCAGGTGCTGCTTCTCATTTCAGGCTTCAGGTTCCCAGAAAGCACCAGGAACACCTTTGTGGAGCAGTACGACCAGGCCATTTCGATGGCGTGGCCACGGTTGTTGCACGCTTGCTGGCCCTTGTTCTCCCTGATGCCCTTGTGCTTGGAGAAAAGGACTGGCAGCAGCTCGTCATCCTGCGCCAGCTTGTGGACGACCTGGGATTGAAAGTGCGTTTGCATGGAGTTCCAACCGTTAGGGAAAGCGATGGCTTGGCCTGCAGTTCCAGAAATCGTTATTTAACGAACAAGCAACGCCAGCAGGCTGTGGCTTTGCCAAGGCTGCTTAACCGAGCTGCCAGAGATGTGATGGATGGCGGTTCGGTTGATTTGCCGCGGATGCAGTTGGAATGGGAACAGCTCGGCTTGGCGGTTGAATATCTAGAAGTCGTTGATCCGAGCAGGCTTCAGCCTGTAAAGGTGGAGCAAAAGCTTTGTCTATTGGCCGCGGCCTTACGTGTCGGCGAGACTCGTTTGATTGATCATGTTTTTTTGATGACCAGACAGCCCATCGTTGCCATTGATGGACCTGCAGGGGCTGGCAAAAGCACCGTGACGCGTGCCTTTGCTCAACGGTTGGGTTTGCTTTATCTCGACACGGGGGCGATGTATCGGGCTGTGACCTGGTTGGCTCAGCAACAAGCTGTTGATTCTGATGACGCTCTAGCGCTAGAAGCCATGCTGGAGAATTTTCAGCTTGAACTGGATCCATCCCAATCGGGTAGCCAGCGGGTGCGGGTTAATGGTCATGATGTGACCGATGCGATTCGCTCGCCGGATGTAACCGCAGGGGTATCCGCGATTGCGGCCCATGCTTGTGTTCGCCAGGCGCTCACGGCTCAGCAGCAACAGATGGGACGTCGTGGTGGATTGGTCGCCGAGGGAAGAGACATTGGCACAGCCGTTTTCCCTGATGCCGAGTTGAAGGTTTTCCTGACAGCCAGTTCTGCTGAACGTGCACGTCGCCGTGCTGTTGATCTCGAACAACGAGGTTTCCCCGTGCCCGATTTATTGGAACTGGAGTCTCAGATCCAGGAACGTGATCGATTGGATAGCACCCGTGAGGTTGCGCCTTTGTTGCAGGCTGATGACGCAACCGAACTGATCACTGACGGCATGGTGATTGAGGAGGTGATTGAGGCCTTGATTGCGCTCTTCCGCATGCAAGTGCCCGAGGAGGTTTGGCCTACTCCTGCGTGCTGAGTTCACTCAGCAGTCCTTGACAGGCATCTTCGAGTAGATCCAGAACCTGTTCAAAGCCAGCATCGCCACCGTAATAAGGGTCGGGCACTTCCGTAATGGTTGTTTGGCTTGCATAGCTGAGCATGGGTTTGATCAGGGCCGATGCGCTGCCACCGGCTTCTTTCGCCAGAGCTTGAACATTCCGGAGGTTGTCATCGTCCATGGTGAGGATGAGGTCAAAGCTTTTGAGATCTTCCATGCTGATTTGCCTGGCGCGGCTAGGTAGATCGATCCCGCGTTGTTTGGCTGCAGCACGCATGCGGGCATCAGCTCGATTGCCAACGTGCCATCCTCCGGTGCCTGCGGAATCAACGAGAAATTGACTCTCAAGGCCTTGGATCTTTAGTTGATGAAGAAAAACGCCTTCAGCAGCCGGAGAACGGCAAATGTTGCCGAGGCAAACGAAAAGCAGTCGATGGCTCAAGGGGCTGTCAGGCGTTGTAGGGCCAGCTTGGCCCGTTGCCGAACCACGTTTGTGTCTTCTTGATCACTCGCGAGTTCCTCGAGAACTCCATAGGCTTCAGATTTGAGTGCTGAACTGAGTTGCCCGCTTTGAATCTGTCGCTCTAGGCCAGTGGTAATTGCATAACGCACAACCCATTCCCCATCCTTTCGCGCTTGGAGTAGAGCTTGGATGCATCGGTTTAATGGCTCTTGACCATCGCCTGTTTCTGTTTTGAGGCGTAAATCTCCTAAGCCGCGTGCAGCTGTTCTTCGAACGCTGGGGCCAACGTCGTTGAGCAAGGCGTCTATCAGAGCGGTAATCCCACGGACGTCTCCTAGATCCGCTAACACACGAATCGCCCAGGCTCTTGCACCGTAATTATGGGCATCGAGATTGCTCAAGATGCTTGGAACCACCTCTTGCCCAAGTGCGATGAGCCCGTCAACGGCAACCAATGCTGCCGCTGGATTGTTGAAACTCAGCACTTCGATGAGTTTGGGTGCAGCAGCAAGGTTGGTCAGGCTTGCCAGCTGACGGGTCGCCACGATTAGGGCTTCTGTGCTGTTGGCTTGATCAAGTTGGGCAATCGCATCGTTGAGCTTCAACATCACAGCAAGGCATCCATGGCTTCAAGCACATGGATGTTGTGGGTAGGCGTCATCCTGCTCGGTCTGCCGTGCTCGGCAAGGCCTTTGAGGGCAATCAGCTTGAGACTGTTCTCAACCTGCGTTTCATTGATGGCCTTAAGAGCAGGTAGCCAGCCGACTGCGCCGAGATCAATGAGAGCCCCACGTCGTACTAGGGGTTGCGGATGATTGAGTAGCTTTTCGATGCTCATGGCCCAGCTGTTGTCCTCTGTGAGCTGGAGCAGTGCTCGGCATGCCGCGCTTTTGATTAGGGGCCTTTCGTGATTGGAAAAGGGAGTGATGATGGCGATGATTTCGGCTGATGAGTTGCCGATTTCTCCCAAGGCTTCAAGCATGGCCTCGCAGGGCTCATTTAATTGAGGAGACCCTTCTGAACTTGGCTTGCCAGCGCCGTTTGTTCCGCTGGCAAGCCGATTAGTGAGAGCAGGAACGGCAGCAGCGGCTTTGAGATCACCCAGTGCTTGTGCGGCAACTTCTCTAAGCCGGTAGTCATCGGCGTCGAGGACGTCGAGCAGATCGGGGATGGAGGCTTGTGCATTCATCCGACCAAGCGCTCGAGCTGCATTCATGGCGATCGCTTTTGCATCTACCCCTTTTTCATGCCCTTTCTCAGGCCCGGTTTCAGGCTCAAGAGATGAAATCCGATGCAGTGCCTGGCATAGCAATGGAACGGCTTCTGGATGGCGACTGCGCATGCGACCAAGCCACCAGGCTGCGTAGTAGCGATTGGCCATGTCCTCGGTTTGCCGAAGTCGAGCGATTGCTTCGCCCTCACTGATGGGAGTCCCCTCAGTCGGGGATGTGTTGGACTCCTGCACAGTGGAAAACGATGGACATTTGCAGAGATCTTTGCAGATTTGCTGCCGATACTGAAGATGTTTGCCAAGTATTGGCAGGCATAAAAAAGGCCCCTTAGTGGGGCCTTCGGGTTGAATTTCAGTCGTGTTGACTGAAATCAGATCAGCGCGTTGATGGCGTAATCGAGGTAGCTGTTGGCTTCGGTGCCGGCGTCACCTGAAAGGCCATGGTTCGACTTGATGTACTGAAGGGCATTCACATACCAAGAAGGTGAAAGCTCAAAAGTGCGGTTGATTTCGTCGAGACCAGCAATCAGGTAGTCGTCCATAGGGCCGGTTCCACCTGCAACGAGGCAGTAGGTGACCATACGGAGGTAGTAGCCGATGTCGCGGGCACACTTCTCTTTGCCACGAGCATCGCCAGCGTAGTTAGCTCCCTGCATCTGAGTGGTGTAGGGGAACTTGGTGTAGACAGCCTGAGCCGCACCATTCACGAGGGAATCAGCCTTAGCTGTTAGAGCTTTGGCAGCCTCAAGGCCTGCAGAAGCACGGTTAAACCGGCCTGAAGCGCTTTGAATTTCGGTGTTGCTGAGGAAACGTCCTTGAGAATCAGCTGCTGATACAGCTTCGGTAAGAGGGGTCTTCATGATGTTGAAAAGATGGAAGGAGAATGCGTTGAGGTTTTAAAGAAAACGCCCTCAGGCCACAGCTGCAGCAGCGCGGTCGAAGTAGGTGCCGATCTCACTGATCAGTGAGGTGCATTCGCCAGAGGTAATTCCACCGCGATCATTAACGACGGAGATAGCAGCATCCTTCATGAGCTTCACTGAAGCAGCAACAGAGGTGCCAGGAGTGCCAAGTGCAAGGTAGGTTTCGCGCAGGCCATTCAGGCAGCGATCTTCAAGCACGGAAGCGTCACCAGTGAAGATTGAGTAGGTGACGTAACGGAGAATGATTTCCATGTCGCGCAGGCAAGCTGCCATGCGACGGTTGGTATAAGCGTTGCCGCCTGGGGAGATCAGGGCTGGCTGTTGGTTGAAGAGTTCGCGACCAGCGTTTGCAACGATTGCGGAAGCATTGCTTGCAATACGGTTAACAGCGTCGAGGCGCTTGTTGCCATCAGCGACCATTGCGGCAAGCGCATCGATCTCGCCTGCGTTCATAAATTGGCCCCGCGCGTCGGCTTGGGCGACAACCTTGGTGAAGGCGTCGAACATTTTAAGTCTCCTGTGATCTTTAAGTCTTGAGGAAAAGCTCTAGACGTGGATTTGAAAGGCCGGGAAGATTTACTCATCCCGTCTGCAGGGATTCTGTACCAACAGCCAAGGTGCCTCTCAAAGCGTGTTCACAATGTTTAATCAGCCTTGGCCAGGTTGCTCAGAAGCCAGTTTTGGTGCGGGCTTGTTCAGCAGGATTCTTCAGAGATCAAAGAGCACTTCGTGGATATAAGCCTCAGTCCATTCGCTGCCGTGGAAGCGACTGAGCATGCCTCGTGCAGGGTCCTTCTCGGCGCGGTATGTCATGTAGCGCTTTTGGCCTTGAAGTAAAAGCTGGGCACGATCCTCATTGGTCTCTTCTGCTGCCATGACCAAATCGATGTAGAGGCTCAGATAGTCCTTGAAGGCTGGTTGGATCACATCTTCAACGAGCTGATCTCCTTCTGGGCCTAGAGGAATTCGCGTCCAAAGAAAGCCTGGAGAGAAGTAAGGCTTGGCTTCATCAGGGATGGGGCCACCATCAGGAAGGCGTTGTTTCCACTGCTCATACAAAGGCAGCAGTCGTTCCCAAACCGGCTTGGTATGAACAGGATCTTCTTTGATCGCCGGTTGAAGGTCGAGTGCCAAGAGGTGTCCAGAGGGCAGGGTGACGAGGTCGGCCCCAAAAAATGGCAAGTCGTAAGTGTGGAAAGGGTTGATCACAAAATTGAGCACGGAGGCTCCTTGCCCGGCTTCCACACATGCCGCGCGAACTTGCCTCAGTTTTTTGGTTTTGCAGGCCCAGGTGGCAGTTGTTACGGCTATGGAGTTTGCTTTCGAACCTGCACTGCCTTTGCGCTCGAGATATTGATCGGCGACTGGATAAGGCTCTGGGTTGAACGTTTCCAGAGCCTTAATGGCGTGATCGAGGAAGGGTTGCCATCGCCAGTTGGCAATCGACACAGGTTCCAGGCTGTTGGTGCGCTTCAAGCTCATTGTTTAAGAAGTGGCTCTGCCTCAGTTAGAGGTCGACTGAGAGCTGGCGGGGAATAGGAAATCTTGAAGGAAACGATCCGACCAGCTCTTGCCGAAGTGGCTTGTAAACAGTCCATGGGCCGGATCTCTTTCGGCGCTGTAAATGTCATAAGCGACCTGCAGGTTTTTGACCTCGTCGCTGGACATCATCGATGGTTGTTGGCTGGCCTGATCATGCAAATCCCAGTAGCAGTTTAGGAAAGCAGAGAATGCTTCCGGGAGTGATTGATTGGCTTGCTCGGCGCCTCCTCGACAGAACAACAGCCATGGTGAGAAATATTGATTGGGGTCGAAGGAACGCATCGTTTCCTCACCGTTGAGATCTGGGAATTGAGCATTCAGTGATTTCAGGCCTTGAAAATGGCGATCTAAATAAGCCTGGTCTTGCTTAAGAGGTTGAAAGTCCAGAACGGCGACAAGCTTTTTGCGGGCACCAAACCAAAGCAGATCGACTCCCATCAGTGGGTGATCGTGGTTGTAGTCCGGATAGGCCACAGAGTTGAGAACTTGAAGCGACTCCCCGGCATCAAGCCTGGTGACGCGCCAGCGTCTGAAGCCAGGAACTTGCCAGAGCCAACTCTTAATGGTGCTTTTGTTTTTGGCGGATTGGCATTCAGCAAGGCCTTCAGGAACTTCGACTGTCTGCCCGCCTCGTTGTTCAAGGCTGGTCGTGAGTTCAGAGAGGAAGGGATCGAACATTCAGGATTGACCCTCGCTTTCTGAAGTCGACGTGGAGACCTTCAATAAATCTTGAGACTGTTCTCTTAAGGCAAGGATGTCATCGTTGCTTGGGCAACGAAGTTCTGTGCAATAGGTGGTCATTGATACCCCATCGAGACACTGCACTGAACTGACCCGCATTCGCACATTATCGCTAACAAACCAGCAGCGTTCGATACCAACGTTGGTGTCGTATCTGGTGGTCATCGTTAGGACTCCATCGCTTGCAAAGGAATAGGTGCTAATCACCGATTGTTTCTCGACATAGCCCACGTCTCTTAGTAAGAAGCCTTGTTGGGGATTCTCTCGATTGGGAACATCAATGAGCACAGCGGCGTAATCGTCATTACGAACCTCTTCTTTGAGATTGCTTTCCCACCAGAAACGGGCGCCGCCAGCAGCATCTTCGCTATTGATTCCTAGTGCCAAGCAGATCGTTTGAACAGCGTCGTCATTGACGCCAAAGGGCTCAATGACCAAATTTGAATCGCCTGCTTCATCATCTTGGTGGTCAAGATGATGAATGACGCGTCGGGTTAGCCAGATTCCTTGGCTCGCAGCCAGGAACTCCGCCATTGTTGGTGGCGTGATCAGGTTTGACATGGAGCTTGTGCCGGGCTCAATCAAGCGAAGATCCTGCAAAATCAGGCGGCCGCACCCTCTGTGCTGCCGGAGCGCTGACGCTTGGTTAGGAAGCCAAACAACACCTTGCCGATGGCCGCCACCAGATTGCCTTCTAGCTCT
>CATBLW010000116.1 GCA_949486985.1 Prochlorococcus marinus str. MIT 9215 | reverse complement strand
GGCGGAAATTATCTGCTGGGGATGTATGCAGTTGAGCGGGACACCACGAATAAGGATTTGCGACGCTACAAGCTATGGCAGGAATGGCCAACTGATCTCAATATCCATAGCGAGACGGTCAGTTGTGACGTGGAAGAGCCTTTGCGAGTGACTCGAGATAGCCAATCGATTTATGTACGACGTCTTAACCCTGGCGGTGATGTTGTGCCGGCGACTCGGGAGGATCATCTGGTCTGGTGGGCGGCCTGCGTGCCAGATATGGCCGGTACAGATCCAGTCACCTTGAAAGAAACGGCATTGTCACTGGGCTACTCCACGGTTCTTGTGGAGTCTCAGGAAGTGCTTAGGGTCCCAGATTATTGAGCTGAGCATCGTCTCCAGCTTCTTGAAGCCATCGCTTCTAGATTTTCGACAGCAATCGATCCTTTGGTCCATGACTGAGCCCATTGCCCAGAGCCCGGAGACTGCGCCAACTCCTGCGCCAACACCTGCACCAACACCAAGGTTGTTGCTCGTTGACGATGAACCTGGATTGCGGGCTGCTGTGCAGGCTTATTTAGAGGACGAGGGTTTTGATGTCACCACTGCTGTGGATGGTGATGAGGGCTGGCAGAAGGCTGAGCAGATGCTCCCTGATTTGGTGATTAGTGACGTGATGATGCCCCGTTGCGATGGTTATGGACTCCTCAAGCGGATGCGTGAGGACGAGCGACTCGGCGGAACACCTGTGATTTTTCTTACTGCTAAAGGGATGACGGCCGATCGAACCCAGGGCTATGTGGCGGGCGTTGATGACTACATCCCGAAACCATTCGATCCGGATGAGTTGGTGGCCCGAGTTCGCAACGTGGTGCGAAGGCAGGACCGCTTGCTTGCTGAAGCTGCCCGTTTTGCCGATGCAGATGTTGGTCAGATGGCCAAGCAGATCACCGAAATTCGTTCGATGTTGGCTCATGGTGATGGATCTCAGGCCAAGGAGGCTCCGCTCCACAACTTCACACCACGCGAAGCGAGTGTGCTGCAACTGGTTGCCGAAGGGTTGATGAACAAGGAAATCGCCAGGCAGTTGGAAACGTCAATCCGCAATGTGGAGAAGTATGTGAGCCGATTGTTCATCAAAACGGGCACCTCAAGCCGTACTGAGCTGGTGCGTTACGCCTTGGAGAATCATCTGGTCACTTAATTATTTATTTGGCTAACCATTTGCAGCCTCAAAGTGAGGGCTTGCATTGGACTTGATCTCAGCAAGTTTCAATCAAGGTTGGACCTATCGCCAGCGCGTTCATGCGGAGGATTCGGGGCGAATGCTGGTTGAGTTTCTGGCGACTCATTACAGCCATTCATCGAGGCAGATTTGGCAACAGCGTTTGCAGTCTGGACAGATTCAGCTCAATGGTGAATTGGTTACGGCTGATCAGGCTCTTCATGCAGCTGATTGGCTCTGTTGGCAGCGACCAGCTTGGTTGGAGCCTGAGGTCCCTGGTTCTTGGCAGGTGCTGTTTGATGACGGTGATCTGTTGGTGATGGATAAACCTTCAGGGTTGCCAGTGATGCCAGGTGGGGGATTCCTGAATCACACGCTGGTGGCTTTGTTGCAGAAACGCTTTGGTGAAGAAGGCAAGCTACCGATACCCAGACCAGTGCATCGGCTGGGCCGGTTTACATCTGGTCTGTTGTTGTGTGCGCGGCAGGCTGAAACAAGGGCCCAGTTGTCCGGGTTGTTTCGGCGAGCCACCGCAGGGGAGGCCGCCTGCAAAAAGATCTATCGAGCCTTGGCTCAACCCAACCCCCATCTCGATCCAGGCGAGATAAAAACGATCAAGATTCCGATCGTTCAACAACCACATCCCTTGTTGGGAAAAATATGGGCTGCAGCTGAGCCAGGCAGTCAGGTTGATCCCGATCAGCTGCAGCCAGGCTCACTCAGCGCTTTATCGACGATCAGCCTGTTGGAGCATCGCCAGGATGCTGATCTGCTCGACGTGACCATCCAAACCGGTCGACCTCATCAGATCCGCATTCATCTGGCGGCTATCGGCACACCGTTGATTGGCGACCCTCTTTACGGCCCTCATGGTCATGTCTCTCCATCAGCCACTCCAGGAGAGGGTGGCTATTCACTCCATGCCCATCGCTTAGAAGACGTGCCGCATGCAGGCCGGGTGCACACCTTTGAAGCTTGTCCACCTCGGCAACTGCAGATCGAGGTGGAAAGATAAATAACGTTGGCTGTATTGGCCAAGTTCAATGCCAATCCGCATGCATTCTTGGTTCAGTGATGCTCAATTATTTGTTGCTGCTTTTATTTGGCTTGCCTGTAATCGTAGGCTACTCATTTTATTCTCGCCTCCGCATTGAGTGAATGTAGTCTTGATATATGCTCGCCAAGATATTGTCTTGCAGGTTGTATTTGCCGTCCTTGGCCAGCTCTTCTTCTGTTCATGCTGGCCCTGCCTTTACTGCCATGTCAGTCCTCCGCTTTCGGTTTTTTCGCCAGTATCTAGATCCATCCAAAGTTCGCCGCCGACATTCTCTCCTTTTACTTTTTTCACCCCAATTCTATTTGAGCCAAGGGGGCCAAGGCAGTTCCCTATGGTTGTGCCCTTGTCTTTACCTTTGTAAGCTATATACCCTTGGTAAAATTTATAGTAACCATTCGTTGCGTGAAGACCAAGCATTATTGTGAATGTAGGTATTTGCTGGCCTCTGATGATTTGGAGCTTGCATTCTTTGAAAGTATTTTGCATGCTGATTTTTACCAATGCGTCTGCGGCGTTCTCTTTGACGCCTATGAATGAACTAATGCCAATTGACGCAAGAATTGCCAAGACGCCGATGACCACCACTAGCTCTATCAAAGAGAAGCCTTCGCCGCTGCTATTCTTGAATGGCCCTGTTGCTAGGGCTTGTCTAAATTGAGCGCTCTTGTTCATCGACTTCCTTCTAGAGGTTGCCGGCCTTGCTGTAATGAATTTAGCCTTGGTTGTTTGATATAAGTTTGATTGGGCTTGAAACGTATTGGTTATGGATGTTTTGTGGTGTTGTTCCCTGTGACTAGACTTGGCTATACGCAATCAACATTTCTTGAACTCGATTAGGCGTGAAAAGTAGAAGGGTGCTTTGTTGAAGCTGCTTTGAATGGGCTTAAAACCGCAGTCCATGGCAGCAGCGATGATGCCTTTCTCTCGCAGGGTGTAGGCGCGTGTTGTTTTGCTTGGGCCCGGGAAAAGTTGGCCGATTCTTTTCAGTAGGGCCAGCAGTGGAGTGTAAGGAGCAAAACTCACAATCAATCGTTGTTCCGATAGAGCGCAGAGGTGGCGCACCATCTCTTCTGCAGCTTGCTGGGGGTAGTGGATGAAGACATCCAGGCAAATCACCGTATGAAAAGAACCTTGCAGGGTTTCAAGGTCGGAGGTGGTGCAGTTCAGTCGATTGAGGTCTAGTCCTGCTTCAGCAGCGCGGCGTTCTGTTTCCGCCACCATCGCTGCAGAAATGTCGCTAGCCGCGACAGATCCAG
>CATBLW010000115.1 GCA_949486985.1 Prochlorococcus marinus str. MIT 9215 | reverse complement strand
TTCAACGCAGATATTCTGATTGTTCGCCCAATGTGCCACAGGATGCAAACTCACAGCAATGAAGGCAAGACAAGATGCACATATGAGCAGAGCGACTGTCATCAAGGCTGGAAGAACAATGCTTTTTAGTGTCTCCATTTCAGTGTCTCCTCATTCATAAAGCCTAGTTTAAGACTGAAACCCGATGCTGCGACAAAACATTGCCCTATTGAGCGAGTTCAGCCACATCTCGAGCAACAGTGTTCTCCCCACGACAGTGGAAGGCTAAAATTTATTATGGACTTCTTCTTCATCGTCAATGAATGAGGGCTGATTCTAGCTTTGACAAGCGTCTTATATCAAGACGAAGTATCAGCAAGTTGGAGCTAGTCGGTCAGCAAAGAGCTCATGAGAAATTCATCAGTTCGTCTTCCATAACTAACTTGTCAAATACCTAACTATTGAGATAACGGCAATGATGATGACTCCGTAGGTCCAGATGGCTCCGCTACTGTCTGTGAGTCGCTGAAGCCATAAAGGAGTTCTTGATTGATCATTCAACATAAGATAAGCAAGGAAGAAGACAATCAGAGGAATGCCTAGTGCAAGCAATAAATCCATGAATCTAGTTGACTTATTTTAATCATACTAATCTGTATTCAAAGATATTCAAGTTTTGCATCGCATGCTTATCAGATGCTGCAGATTGTCGTTAGATATCAGATTGTTGTTGTGTTAAGGAGCATGATTAAGGCACAAGGTTAACCAGCTTGCCTGGCACAACGATGACTCGTTTTGGAGCCTCTCCTTGTAACCATTTGACGGCAACATCACTTTTTAAAGCGAGCTCTTCCAGGCTGGCTTTATCTAAATCAGCAGGGACTTTAATAGAGCCACGGACTTTCCCTTTGACTTGAATGACAAGTTCAACGGTGTCTTGAATCAGTGCATTCAAATCAGCCATGGGCCAATCTTGCTGATGCACACTATTCTGGCCACCAAGTGTTGTCCAGAATTCCTCAGCTAGATGAGGAGCAAAAGGCGCGAGAAGACGAATGAGTGATGACAAGGCTTCAGCAGCAACGTCAATGCGAATATTTTTGATAGAGCTTGTCAAGGCATTTGATAATTTCATGAGTTCTGAAATTGCCGTGTTGAATTGTAATTCTCCACTAAGGTCATCTGTTATGGCTTGAATGGCAGTATGTACAGCCCTTCTTGTTTCGCGTTCATCGTCACTTAGATCACTCGGCAATGAAAAGTTAGTGGTTGAAAGTATCGTATTCATTTCAGAGTCTCTATTGGTTTTGATGGTTTCTACTAACCGCCAAAGACGTTGTAAAAATCTAAACTGGCCCTCAACATCTGCATCGTCCCATTCTAGATCTTTCTCTGGAGGTGCTTTGAATAAAATGAACATTCGTGCCGTGTCGGCACCATAGCGATCAATAACCAATGCGGGATCAACCCCATTGTATTTAGATTTAGACATCTTCTCAAAAAGTACTTCTAATTTATCGCCTGATTCGGGATCTCTAGGATCGCCTTCATCAGCAACAAGGCTAGGCGCTATGTAACGAGAAGTTTTGGGATTTCGATACGTCACTCCCTGAACCATCCCTTGAGTTAATAATTTCTCAAATGGTTCATTGATATCGACAAGCCCGCGGTCACGAAGAGCTTTTGTGAAAAATCGTGCATAAAGAAGATGTAGTATTGCGTGTTCGATGCCACCTACATATTGATTAACAGGTAACCACTTATTAACGAGTTCTTTGTTGAATGGCTGTTGATCATTCGTGGGGTCTGCAAAGCGTAAGAAATACCAAGAAGAGCACATAAAGGTATCCATCGTGTCTGTTTCTCTTTGAGCTTTTTCACCGCAACAAGGGCAAGCCACCTCAACCCATTGTTCTAGTTGTGCAAGAGGTGAGCCTCCTTTGCCAGCCAAGTCAACATCTTTTGGCAACGTGACAGGAAGGTCTTCCTGGGGTACTGGATTGGTTCCACATTTTGAGCAATGAATGATTGGAATCGGACACCCCCAATACCGCTGGCGTGAAATCAACCAATCGCGGAGACGGTATTGGACCTTGCTATTGGCCCAGCCCTCTGACTCACCATGAGCGGTTATGGCAACTTTTGCTTCTTCGGAGTTGAGGCCATTGAACTGGTCTGAATTGATTAGTAATCCTGGTCCCGTCCAGGCCAAACCATCGTTGAGATGCTCGTCAGCTCCAGGCACCTGCACAACAATGCGAATGGGAAGTTCATAACTTCTTGCGAACAGAAAATCCCTGTCATCGTGTGCTGGTACACCCATAACTGCACCCGAGCCGTAGTCGGCAAGGACATAGTCAGCGATCCAAACGGGCAAGCGTTCACCGTTGGCTGGATTGATCACATCCGCACCAATAGGCACCCCTCGTTTTGGTTGGTTTTCTGCCGTTCGTTCCTGATTGCTGAGTTGGCTCGTGAGATCACGAAACGCCTCAACAGCTAACGATTGCTCAGGGCTGGTGAGTGAATCAACCAATGGATGCTCAGGAGCTAAAACCACGTAGCTGGCTCCAAAAAGCGTGTCCGGACGTGTTGTGAATACGGTGATTTTTTTATCGTCCTGACCTTCAACGCTGAAGATGATTTCGGCGCCTTTTGAACGGCCTATCCAATTGGCTTGCATGGTGCGAACCCTTTCTGGCCAGCCCGTTAGCTGATCAAGGTCATCGAGCAGCTCATCGGCGTAGTTGGTAATGCTTAAGAACCATTGCTTCAGTTGCCGTTGTTCCACAACTGCTCCCGATCGCCAGGATCGCCCTTCAGCATCAACTTGCTCATTCGCGAGCACGGTTTGGTCAATTGGGTCCCAGTTGACAGTGGCTTCTTTCTGGTAGGCAAGACCACTAGCGAAGAGTTCAAGGAATAACCATTGAGTCCAGCGGTAGTAATCGCTATGGCACGTTGCTTGCTCTCTCTGCCAGTCAATCGAAAGCCCTAAGCGGTTGAGCTGGCTACGCATTTGAGCAATATTGCGATCAGTCCAATCGCCAGGGTCAATATTCCTTTCAATGGCTGCATTCTCAGCTGGCAAGCCAAAGGCATCCCATCCCATGGGATGCAAGACAGCATCACCACGCATGCGTTGCACACGGGCAATTACATCAGTGATCACATAGTTGCGTACATGGCCCATATGCAGCGTCCCGGATGGATACGGGAACATCGAAAGGGCATAGAAGCGGTTTTGTTCAGGGCTTGGGGTTGGCGTGTTGTTGAGTCCGTTATCGAGCCATTGCTTCTGCCAACGGGTTTCAAGCTCTATGGGGCTGTATCGAGCGGAGGAATCTGTGGATGAAGGGTTGGGGCGGGAAGACTCCGTTACAGATTCCGACACTGATCAAGCTATGGATGAATGCGTTTCGATCGTGACACAGCTTGCCTGCAGTAGCTCTTGTTCAACCCAATGGACGAATGGTGAGAACAGCACGACGACTGACCAACATTGGATGCGGGGATCCAGGACGTTCCAGAGCTAGAAATTCAGGGTCTTGCCAGAGCAATCGGCCTTCTAGACGTAACCCTTCTGGTAATTCAAGGCTCAATGGAATCCCATCACGGACCCAGCCTTGAATCAGACGAATGCCAGGCAGGTTGGGATCGAGGGGATGGTTCTCCATAGGATTGAGCTGGTTATTTGATAGTCATGATTCAGTTCAGCAAATATCAGGGACTAGGCAACGATTTCATTCTGATTGACGGCCGTTCCGGGCAGCTACCAGATGTTGTGGTTTCACCGGAGAAAAACTGGGTTGTTCAGCTATGTGATCGACGATTTGGCGTTGGTGCTGATGGTTTGATTCTTGCCCTTCCGGCCCAGGCAGAAGGTGATTTAAGGATGCGAATATTTAATGCGGATGGTAGTGAGGCCGAGATGTGCGGCAATGGAATCCGTTGTTTGGCTCTTTTCCTTGCTGATAGCGATGGCTCCATTGCTGGGCAGTCATGGAGTATCGAAACGATGGCTGGCTTGATCTGTCCTCGTTTAGAGGATGATGGAAACATTCTTGTTGACATGGGTTGTCCATTTTTGGACCCAGGAGCGATACCAACAACATTGGCCATGGGGGCCTCAGGCCTACCTCAAGGTGAATTCAATATTGATGGCACAATATTGATGGCAGCAGCAGTAGGAATGGGCAATCCCCATGTGGTTGTTCCTGTCAAAAACCTTCAGTCGATTCCATTTAATGTTTGGGGACCATGGCTGGAACAGCATCAGGCATTTCCATCAAAAACAAATGTTCATTTCCTAGAAGTAAAAACACCAGAACAACTCGAAATCAAAGTTTGGGAACGAGGTGCCGGTCCTACTTTGGCTTGTGGAACAGGAGCATGTGCAACTCTCGTCGCAGCAAACTTGCTTGGTCTTTGTAATCAATATGCAGAAGTTCGATTGCCAGGTGGACCCTTGCAAATCAACTGGCCAGAAAGGAATGGATCTGTTTTTATGTCAGGTCCTGCCGTGGCCTTATTTGACGGAATATTGACGCCTGAATTAACGCCTTATTCAACAGAGAAAACCGTACAGCCAATCGGCAATGATGTTGGTGAACACAATGTTGATAATCAGCAGGAAACAACAATTAAAGAAGATGTACTGGAAACGGAGCAGGCTATTTCAACAAGTGAGCGTGAAGCGATTGTTGGCGTCAATGATTTCCTGGCCAATCAGTCCCTAGATTCGTTAATAAAGATTGCTGGTGATTCGTTAGAGAAACGTACCCGGAAGCGTCTGGAAAATGATGGACTCTCTTAATCAGAAACCATCTGCTGTTGTCTATCTGGACGCCTGTGCGACAACACCACCAAGCGTGGAAGTCATCAAATGCATTGAGGACGTTCAGCGATTTGCCTGGGCCAACCCTTCTAGCCTTCATGCTCCTGGTTTATTAGCGGCAGAACGTCTTGAACGCAGTCGTCAAACCATCGCAAAATCCTTTAAAGCCAACGCAAACGAGGTCGTTTTCACATCTGGTGCCACTGAATCTGTGCATATGGCATTGATGGGTGTTGCACGATCAATGCAGCCTGGTCGCTTGGTGATTTCGGCTGTCGAGCATCCAGCAGTTGAAGCCGCCTCAAATCAGTTAAGGCGGGAAGGTTGGCAGATTTGCCATTGGCCAGTCGATGGTTTTGGGCGCGTCAAGCTTGATCATCTCGAGACCCTACTTTCGCCACCAACAAGCCTTGTCTCCTTGATCTGGGGGCAAAGTGAAGTCGGCACCATCCAACCGATCAAAACCATTGGTTTGGCATGTAGAGAACGAGGCATTCAGTTCCATACAGATGCCACACAGGTTCTCAGAGAAGGATTATTGAATTGGTCCCAATTGCCCGTAGATCTACTCAGCGCTTCGGCCCACAAATTTCAAGGTCCAAAGGGTGTTGGATTGCTTTTGATACGACCTGAACATTCAACAATGCTTTTGCCGTTACAGAGCGGAGGAGGGCAGGAACAAGGCCTTCGCGCAGGGACTGAACCTGTCGCTCTGATCGCTGGTATGGCCAAGGCAGTCGAACAGTTACATCAGCCCATTGCTGGATGTTCTGGCTCCAATCTCAACATCCAAGAGAGAGTCCAAAACATGCGTGATGGTCTAAATATCGAGCTCCAAAAGATTGCTGGTTTGCGCTTTACGGGACATCCCAACGATCGATTGACCCATCACATTTCGTTGCTTGTGGCTACTGCTGATGGGCAACCGGTGCCTGCTCGTGCGGTGGTAAGAGAGCTTGCTCGCAGGGGTGTGGCTGCAAGCAGTGGAAGTGCTTGCAGCTCAGGACGTTCTCAAAACAGTCATGTCCTCGAAGCGATGCAAGTGGATGCGGAGTGGCTCCAATCAGGGTTACGTTTCAGTCTGGGACCATGGTTGCTTGAGAAGAACATGGAGGTGATTCCTGATTTGCTGAACCAGGCCATTGATGCAGCTGCATCGTCTGCGTAAACGATCAGTACAAGACTTGTTATTTCGATCATTTCATTCACCAAAGAATCCGTTGTGTTTTTGCTTCCTGCTGATCTCAAAGCCGCTGAATCCATGGTGCTGGAGGCTTTGCAAATATCGATAAAAGACCAGCCAAAAGGTCGCTGGGAAGTCAAATTAAAGTTTGAGGGATTGAAGTTGATGCCCCTAGCTCTGCGCCTCAGCAAAAACCTACAGGAGACAGAATTGTTTCCGTTGTTGGTTTGGCCTGATGCTGGTGGTGCGGCATTAGCCCGCAAAAATGCACCGGATCTTGCTGATCAAATATCTTCAATCAATGAGTTGTTAGCGAAAGATCCAGAAGAGTATGCAGAAAAAGATCTTCTAGTTGTTGGTCCTCAACCATCAGATTATGACATTTTTGAACAGCTATCTAATAAACACTTAGGTGCTTTAGTGATGCTCAATGGACGTTTGGAAGATGCCGCCATTGGCATCGGCAGTGTTGCCAGAGAAAGACGACGACGTTTTGTTGACCGATGGCGCAAAGCCTTTTGGTTAGAACCTCTGGAAAGGGGAGCCTTGATGCGTGTTCATCCAGAATATTGGCAATTATTCCGTCTGGATCCAGATGGTTATCGCCAAGTAGAGACCTATGAACAACGTCCAGAAGCAGAAGAAATCGAATCTGGTCTCGATAGTTAAAGCTGTAAAAACAATTTATTGATTAGTTGTGAACCATTTAGCAAAGAGTCAGCAATGTCGTGATCGTTTTGGCATGGCTTGATCATCAGGGTCGATTTCCTTATGGTGCACTTCTAAAGATGAATTCATGAGTCGTCCCAAGTTTTCTCGCCAACTCACCCCAATAGACGCTATTGCTGCCTGCATTGCCTTCGCAGCCCTTGGAGGATTGATTTGGACCCCAAAACTTAGTAACTCAATCGCCAAGGCCACAGGGGCTCTCAGGCCAGTGCATGTAAGCGTTGATGTTCGCAACGTGCCGGTTGCCGATCCCACCAAATTGATTGATGAGGCGATGCAGCATGGCCGAGCCAGCATTGTGATTCGCAACCAACCCGCTGGATCAGTTGAACTCGACACGATTGAGGACATGCGTCGCTTTCTGGTTGCTGTGCAACCAGATGGTTCGGTCGTTAAAGCAGTGGATCCAAACCCAATCTCACAAAGCGTCCTTGATGCGCGTTTTATTCTTAAAGGTGATGCCGCTGTCTCTAAGACAGGTGTTGTTATTGCAGGCACAAACCTAAAGATCGGCACACCAGTTGAAATTGAAGGCTCTACCTACCGAGTCAATGGAATTGTTAGTGGTGTAAGGATCAAATGACGCCTTTCCCCCAAGGCACTGGCTGTTGTCGACAGATCAATTGTCTTGTCGCGACAACACTTGGTTTGGGACTGATTGGCCTTAGCACTAATGATCTCCACGCGTCGCCGCTTCTACTTGCCCCCCCTCCGCCTGTGGAGAGGCAGGG
>CATBLW010000114.1 GCA_949486985.1 Prochlorococcus marinus str. MIT 9215 | reverse complement strand
GTTCAATTCATTGATGACTCCATATTTGTTTTTTATGCATCCATGCGCAGACATCAATGTCTCACTGAAATGCCTGTCAGAGATGACCCTCAGAAATGACTCGAAGATTTTGATGATGTCTGCCTAAACGAGAAGACGCTCTGGGTGTTTTTGGCTTGAGCTCTTGATCGGCTTTCCTTCTCCACGTGGCTATGGCTGCCTAGTGAGAAGCTCAACACGACAAGATGTTTGTGGACTGCGCTGAGAACTGCAGATGATGGCGTTTTTGCTGGCGATCGTCGTCAGCTTTTCCATCTTTGCAGGAACGTCCAGCCTGTTGCACAGGCAATCCGTGGCTATGGCCGCAAGCTTGCAGGAGCCGTTGATAGAACGGCTGCAGGCATGGCCGGAATGGCGTCTCCCTGCACCGCTTCCTCGACCAGGTTTCAGTGAAGATCTGATCTATCCAGGCTGGTTTGAGGGCTATTGGCAGGTAGAGAGTTTGTCGCTTGATGAGGCCCAGGAGCCTCCGGTATTGCATCAGGCGCGTTTTTTGCGCAATAGCCAGGATCGCGTTGTAGCCGATCGAGCCTTTAACGCTGAATCGATTGGATTGGCTTTACTTGGTGATCAGGTGTTGCGTGTTGAGAATGATCCGGAGACTGTCAATCGACAGTTGACTCTGTTTAAGGATGATCAACAACTGGAGACAACGGTGATAGGACGTCGTCAACACCTTTTAGATGAGGCGTCATTTATTGCAGATGAACTGGTCCTTCAGATTGTTTATGGCTCCCAGGCTCCACGCATTAGCCGTATTGAGTTGTTGAGTCGCTACCGACAATGCGATCCGGTTCTCATGCTGGCGAGAGGCTCAGAGCAGAGAGGATTGGAAGCAGCCGCTTCAACAGCAAGTGGTTCAGAAGAAAGTGATTCAGAAGCAAGTGGTTCAGAAGGAAGTGTCTCAGAAGGAAGTGGTGCAGAAGAAAGTGGTTCAGGGGCGATTTGTGCTGAGCAGTGGCAAGCTCGATATCCAGGCCCAGGTGAAAGCCTGCGAGCATCACCACTGAACACAAGTCACTATCAACTCAGGCTCACTCCAGAGCGGGATCCGTCAGCTTGAGTTCTAACGCTTAGCCAATTGGCTGGTGCCTGAATGCGGAAGGAGTCCAATCTCTTCAGCAAGGTCAACGATCAGCCCTTCCTGAACATCCCTCCCTGATCAGCCAGGGCCCTGATTTGCCAGGGCCTGATCAGGAGCTGGAGGGATTGATCGGATATTGATCGGAGCAAAGGCAAAATTTGGCACACGCGACAGATGCCTCGAGCACTGCCGGTTCAAATAAGCGGTGCGATATTTCGGATGGACTTCGTCCAATCCCCTGGGTCCGGAAACTTTAGGGGATTTTTATTGTCTGCTGATAACGACAGCCTCTTGACCCTGCAGTGATCTGCGGAGTGATCTGCCTTCTGATCTGCAGATTGACACGTCCCTAGCCTAGGAAAACCCCTATTGAACAGCTGTTGCTAAGCCTTGCTCCAGGCGATCGAAGGCTTGCTTGAGATCTTCGCCTTCGAGCATGCCCACACTGATTCTCAACACGCAGCGATTGCGATCAAAACCAAAACTACGTCCACCAACGGTTGCCACACGATCACGCTTGATTAGTTGGCGCATCAAGCTGTCGCCATCTAAATCGCAATCCACTTCAAGCAGTCCATAAAACGCACCATTAGGAGAATGAAGAAAGCGCCAGGGACGATCTTTTTGTTCTCCAAAGCGCTCTTGCATCAATTGATGTCTTGGCCGTAATTGACGCACCTGCTGCTGCACCCAGTTAGGACCATCTTTTAAGGCGATGACCGCGGCCTTTTGCAATAGCCGTGGCGGACAGATCAACACTGTGTCTTGCACTTTGGCTAATGCCTGCTGCCAACAACGTGGTGCAGCCATGTAGCCAAGGCGCCAACCAGCCATGCCATAGCCCTTGGAGAATGAATACAGCGAAATGGTGTGATTACTTGCTCCTGGTTGAGCTCCAGGGCTCCAGTGAGGCTCGTCGCCGAGTACAAAATCCTCATAGGCCTCATCGCTGATGTGTAGCAAACCGTTTTTGGCGCATAGCTCGTTGATGGCAATCAGCACGGTTTTCGGAAACACAACTCCGCTGGGGTTGTTGGGGCTCACGGTGACAACAGCACGGGTTCGTGACGTAATTGCTGCAGCGATCTGTTCGGGGTCTGGAATGACGCCTGCATCCACCGGGATAGGAACTCCCCCAGCCATTTGGATGGCCATCACGTGGTTGAAGTAATAAGGCAGAGGCAGAATGACTTCATCATTTGGGTCGCAGAGAACCTCAGCGATGGCACGAAAGGCCATGTTGCTACCTGCGGTGACGAGCACTGTGCTTTCTGTGAGATCCAAGCCGTTTTGATGCTTGAGCTTTTGCTTGATCGCTTCGATTAGTGCTGGATCACCTTGAACAGGTCCATAGCGATTGATCTCCTGGTTGGGATTAATCAGAGCTTTTTGTAGTTCCAGGTAGACGTTGGCTGGTGGATGCCAACTCACCATCCCTTGCGCGAGTGAAAGCGTTCCAGGAGACTCAGCCATTAGCTGGCTGAGTTCTGGTATTACCGGCTCCATAACGGCTCGCAGCCGCTTGTTTGGTTGAAGCTGTTGATTGGAGTGGCTAGAGATCATCTGCATCGATAGTCAAGTTTTCGCCAGCCTGCGGTTTGAGTCTTCATGCTATGAGGTGATCTAGAGACGATTGAGAAACACCTCTCTGCTGATATTGGTTGGTTATGCCAAGGCTTGTGTTGTGTATTGTTTCGTGCCGTTATATGGCTTCGCAAGTATTGCCTGGTCTGCTTGATGATGTGCTGGAGATCTATTGAAAGATAGCTTCTTTCAGAGTTGTTTAATCCTTTCTAGGTTATGAAATACTCTTTGTTTATTGCAATTTTTAAGATAGATTCTTAGAAGTTTTGTTGTTTATCGACTCGAAGGACAATAGATCAGGGCTTTGATTTCGCTACTTTGATTTCGCTGATTCAGGTCCTGCTTGGTTCTTCCCTCGCTATCCGATCTGGTTGCGAGCCTCTTCCTCTCTTGATCTTGCGGCTCCACTCGTAGGCGCATTGTGATTAATTGGCTTGTTGCTCAGGTTTCGTAAGGCTCGCCGATCCTTTCCCTGGAGGAGATCTGAGCTGTTCACAGCTTCTTGACAGTGGCAAGAGTCCTTTCCCTGACCTGAACCAGTCAAGCCTCCCACGTTGATCTAATGTTGGTTCAACGGGGTGTAGC
>CATBLW010000113.1 GCA_949486985.1 Prochlorococcus marinus str. MIT 9215 | reverse complement strand
TGGCAGCATTCTCAGACTCTGCTTGTTCTGCAGCTGTTTCGGCCATTGCCGAGAGTGCTTCCAGTCGCTTTTCAGCCAGATCGGCAAGCAACTTTGCACGCGTGCGTCCACGCAGCTGAAACAGCACAAAGGGATCTTCGCTGAAGCGATCTCCCATCAGGAAATAGATGGCGCTGATGTGTTTGCAGGGATTGGCCTTATCTGGACAACTGCATTCGCTGCGGACTTCCTGCAGCTTGAAGGGGAATAAACGCCGGCCACTGGCGGCAAAGGCTCGTTCGATGTCTGCCGGCATGATCCCTGCGAGCAATTGGGCTGACCAGCGGGCTTTTTGGGTCAGTGCTTCCAGCACATAACCCCAGTCTTCATCGTTGAGAACGTCAAGCCAGAGCTTGACTTTGTAGGGGTCTTCGCCGGTTCCTTGCACGCGTGCATGAACCCTTCGACCTTCGAAGCGGATGGAGGTGACGTTGCCTTCTCGCGCATAGGTCCAAGCGCGTTCCAGTCGCTTTTTGAAGCGATAGGAATTGATCAGCTCCATCCATTGCTCAACCCACCAGGGCTGTTGACCAAGGCCTTCGTCGCTGAGGGAGGTGGTGATGCCGGTGTTGTTGTTGCCGCTACTGCTTGTCATGACGTCGGGATTGATTTAGTTGTCTTCGAGGGCTACGAGTTCCCGCAATTGATTAACGCCGAGGCCACCCAACCAGTCTTCGCCTGAGCCAATGATGTCTTCGGCAAGACGTGATTTTTCGCGGATCATGCGATCAATCTTCTCTTCCACAGAGCCACTGGTGATGAACTTGTGCACCATCACCCGCTTGGATTGACCAATGCGGTAGGCGCGGTCTGTGGCTTGATTCTCAACGGCTGGATTCCACCAGCGGTCGACATGAAAGACATGGCTGGCACGGGTGAGGTTGAGGCCGACACCTCCAGCTTTTAGGGACAGCAGGAACAACTGCGGGCCTCGGGGATCCTCCTGGAAGCGATCCACCATGGCCTGACGCTCGGTTTTGCTGGTGCTGCCATGCAGAAAAGGCACTTCGCAGCGCCAGCGCTCTTGCAGATACTCCTGAAGTAGGTGTCCCCATTCGGCGAATTGGGTGAATAACAGTGCGCGATCCCCGGCGGCTATCACTTCCTCGAGAATCTCTTCAAGCCGTTGCAGTTTTGCGGAACGACTGAGGAAATGATCGCTAACAGTTTTTTCTTTAAGGGCTAGGGCTGGATGATTGCAGATCTGTTTCAGCCTGGTGAGCAAGCCGAGCACCTTGCCATGACGCTGACCTCTTGGTGCCCTGGCAATGGCGTCAAGGGTGTCTTCCACAGTTTTGCGGTACAGAGCTGTTTGTTCTTTGTCGAGTCCCACCCATTCACTGAGTTCAACTTTCTCTGGGAGATCGGAAATGATCGCCTTGTCAGTTTTGAGTCTGCGGAGGATAAAAGGTCCCACGCGAGCCTTCAGGTCGCGAAGCGATGCCATGTCTCCATAGCGTTCAATCGGCAATCGGTAGCGTTGGCGGAAGAAGTCTTCCTCGCCAAGTACGCGGGGATTGAGGAAGTCCATCAGTGCCCAGAGTTCGCTGACTCTGTTTTCGACTGGCGTGCCCGTGAGGGCAATCCGGAAACGATTGCTTTTGCTTGCAAGGCCAATATCACGGGCTGCTTGGCTCTGCTTGGCGCTGGGATTTTTGATCGCCTGAGCCTCATCAATGACGACGCCTTGCCAGTCGATTGTTTCCAGTAGTTCACTGTCGCGTTGTAGGAGCCCGTAACTGGTGAGCACCATGTCAACGCCGGTGAGTGCTTTTTTAAGAGCCGCTGTCGTGGATGGCCTTTTGGGGCCATAGTGCTCGCGCACTTGCAGTTCTGGAGTGAAGGCGTGAGCCTCTCTCTTCCAGTTGGTGAGAACAGAAGTGGGCGCGATCAGCAGAACCGGACGTTTGAGTTCATTTTCTGCTTTGAGG
>CATBLW010000112.1 GCA_949486985.1 Prochlorococcus marinus str. MIT 9215 | reverse complement strand
AGCCAGCCAAAATGTTTCCGCCGGTTGGATTTCAACTTTGAGCTTGTCGAGAGGCTGGCCTAGCTCCTCTGCCGCCGCGGCCAAACTCTTTTCAGCTTCTAGGCGTTGCTGATCACCTCCTGTGGAAATAACAGGACGATAAGAATCACCTCGATCACAGAATTGACCACCAGCATCGAAGGGATCGATGTTGCGCCAGTAACTACGCAAAAGCTTTTCGTAACTGATGTTTTCCGGGTCAAAAAGCACCCTTACAGACTCTTGGTGCCCAGTCTTTTCACCACTGACCTGGCGATAGGTGGGGTTGGCAACATGGCCACCGCTGTAGCCACTTTCCACAGAAATCACTCCAGGGAGCACTTCGAGGTCATGTTCAAGACACCAGAAACACCCCCCGGCCAAAACCGCTTCCTCAACATCCGCCAGAACAACAGAAGGAGTCCCAAGCAAGACCAAGCCCAGCAAGCTGGTGATCAGCCAATGCCTCAACAAGCGCGCCATCGTTTTCATGCCTGAACCAGATCAAAAATGGCCGCAGCGGCCCTATCGGTAACGCCTGGAGCGCCAAGGGTCTCTCTCAATCGTTCATATCCATGAAGCATCTCTTGCCGCCGCTGGGGATTCTCCAGCAACGGGATTGCAAGCTCCACAATGGCTTCTGGGGTGAACTCATCTTGTAAAAGTTCCGGCAATAGCCGTTCATTCAACAAAAGATTCACCGGAGAGATGTGATCCACCCGAAAACGCAACAGGTGCTTGGCTACAAATGCTGTCACTCGACTGACTCGGTAGCCAACAACCTGGGGTACACCCTGCAAAGCCAGCTCAACATTGACTGTGCCTGATTTCACCAAAGCAAGATCAGCAACAGACCAGAGAAGCGGCTTTAGCGCATCAGCATCCTTAGCGGCAATCACCTTCCCTCGAACACCAAACGCATCAAGAGCCTCCTGCAAAGGCTGCTCAAATTTGGCCAAACCTGCAGGGACCATCACAGCAAGAGAGGGATCCCGCTTCTGAAGCAAGGCTGCGGCTTTAGCCAGCGTGGGCATCAAATAGCGAAGCTCCTGAGGCCGAGAGGCGGGCAATAAAACCAAAAGTCGCTGATCAGGCTCCAATCCAAGTTGCTGACGAGCCTGCTGGCGATCAGGCAGCTGTTTCAAAGCATCAATCAACGGATGGCCAACCCAGGTGACCTTGGCACCGCGGTTGGCATAAAACTCAGCTTCTAGAGGGAATATTGCCAAGATTCTGTCGGTGAAACCAAGCAACTTTGTGGTGCCACCATCACCAAGTCGCCAAGCCCATTCCTGGGGAGCGATGTAATAAATAATTGGCAGCTCTGGCAGCCTTTGCCGCAACTTGCGTCCGAGGCGAACATTGGCCCCCATGTAATCAATCAGCACCAATCCATCTGGAGGTCGCTGCTGCAGCACTTCATCCACCCTGGCCTGCAATCGAAGAGTTGGCACCACCAATGGCAAGGCCTCCCAGATGCCAATGGCACCCATCGGCGCTGTATCAGCGAGCAACTCGGCTCCAGCCGCCTGCATACGACTGCCACCCAGTGCCATCAGCTCAAGAGGACAACCACGGCGTTCTGCCTCTCTCTTGAGGGCTTCGATCAGGAGGCTTCCCTGCAAGTCGCCAGAGACCTCACCAGTACTGATTAACAACCGCACCATCAGCGGCTCAAGGGGATGGCTGGCGTCGGCCCACGGCGTCCTTTCTCTAAGGAACCCTCAAGGAAGACACATAGATGCTCAGCTGGCGCCATCAAAGGCTGTTGGCGAGCCAGCTTCAGCCCCTCTGTAATGACGTGTTCAGATCGATAAATCAGATTCCAAATGTCTTGAAGTTGCCGCAACTCTCCCCCTTCCTGGTTGTTCAAACCACTACGACGCAAACCAACGCGGTTTAAACCGCGCACCCTGCCCGGATGACCTTCGACCAAGCAATAAGGAGGAACATCCCGATCAACCCTGGTCATGCCTCCAACCATGGCAAGGCCACCGATGTGTACAAATTGATGAATACCCAGGCAACCCCCAATCACCGCTCGATCTTCAATCACCACATGACCAGCCACCTGAATGCCGTTTGACATCACAATTCCATTACCGAGTTCACAGTTATGGCCAAGGTGGCAATAGGCCATCAGCAAATTGTGATCGCCAATCCTGGTCTGCTCACCCTCATCAGTCGCACGATTGATGGTGACGCATTCCCTAATTGTGTTGCCATCTCCAATCACCACCTCAGTCGCAGCACCTCGGTACTTGAGATCTTGAGGCTCAAGCCCCAAGCAAGCCCCTGGGAAAACCTTGTTCTGCACACCAATGGTCAAGCGACCATCCAGCACAACATGAGGTCCAATCCAAGTCTGAGCACCGATCTTCACATCGGGACCGACAACCGCCCCCGGACCAATAATCACCCCAGCAGCAAGTTCTGCAGAAGGATCAACCACTGCAGAAGGATGCACCTGGGCGGGCGCATTGACATCCTTGATCCCTGGCGGATTAAGAAGCTCGCTCATGGTTCTCAGTCCACCAAGGAGAACATCAGCTCACCGGAGCACACCAAGTTGCCCTCCACCTTGACTTCACCCTTCACCTTGCCGAAACGCTTCCTTTTCAGACTAAGCAGCTCGCAACTAATAATCAGCTGATCTCCTGGCACCACGGGACGTCGAAAGCGAACCGAGTCGATACCAGCGAACACGAACAGGCCCTTAGGTAAATCAGGCATCTGGGTAACAATCAAACCGCCCACCTGGGCCATCGCCTCAACAATCAAAACCCCTGGCATCAAAGGGCGATCAGGGAAATGGCCTTGGAACTGAGGCTCATTAAGGGTGACGTTCTTGATCGCCACGGCGCTTTTACCAGGCTCGTGGGAGATAACCCGATCAACCAGAGCAAATGGATATCGATGCGGCAAGAGCCCCATGATCTGCTCGCTGGTGAGCACAACTTCTGTGGAAGATTGTTCAGTCAAGAGACAATTACAGGGCAAACGTCAAGAAGAGCAGCAATCAAGGAGAGCAGCCGCAAGATCGGT
>CATBLW010000111.1 GCA_949486985.1 Prochlorococcus marinus str. MIT 9215 | reverse complement strand
GCTGTTCACGTGCACGACAAAGAACAGTACCAACTTGCGACAGTGGTTTGGGATCTTCCCGCAAGGTGCTACTAACTTCATCCAAGCAATCACCAATCAACGTTGTAAACTGTTCTAGCTTCCTCAAGTAAACAGGTGCTTCCAATGGGGCAACTTCAGCATTAGAAGAAGCTTTGAGGGTTGAATCAATACCAGAAGATGACTCTGAGGGAGTATTCGTTTCGAGTGAAACTTCTTTTACCTTAATTCTTGAGACTTCTAAAGGGGCAGTTTTTTCTTTAATCAGCTCTTGAGTAGTAGCTTCCGAAACTTCTTCTAGAGAGAGGCTTTCTGGCTCAACTTCTTGTTTAATTGCTTGTTCAACTTCTTGCTTGGCTTCTTGATCAACAAGAGCCTCATCGTTACGAGAGCCTAGCTTCTGAGAAGTTAAAAGATCAGCTACTTCGATTACAGGCAAACTTGAAAAGCCATAGCGATGCACCCACTGAGAATGAAGCAATGCCAGCAAACGTTCTTGCTGACGCTCACTAGCTGAAACCATCTGACGCCGAAGCTCGACTTGATGAGGCGTAAGACAGTGGAAAGAGGCTTCGTTCACGAGATCAAGCGAGTTTGCGATTTAAAAGTGGACTGATCAACAGGAATAAACCAACAGCTAGCAGAAACAAAACACTTAAACATTGATAACCACTTACCGCACCGTAAGGGGCCTCAAGCATGACGCCACCAAGATCAAGCGGTCCGCCGGCATAAGCAGCACGAATGGGCTCAATCGCAAAGGTAAGCGGATTAAGAGAGGCCAACCAGCTCAACCAAATGGGCATGAACGACAAGGGAGCCAACGCCGTGCTCGCGAAAAGGAGAGGCAAATTGGCGACAAAGATCACCGCAATCAATTCAATATGACCTGGAAGAGCGAAGGCCAAGCCGAGGCTTAAAGCAGTAAAGGCAAACACCAGCAATAACAACGTCAACATCACTAAAGCCAATCCAGCGGCACTCGGCCAGCCGTAACCAATCAAGGCAGACGTTCCAATGATCGCCAAACTTTGCAAAAGGCTTAACGAGGTGATGTAGATCACGGATGCGAAAACAATTGATCTTCGACTGCGCAATGGGGCCACAAGCAAACGATTGAGG
Source organism: Prochlorococcus marinus str. MIT 9215 (assembly GCA_949486985.1). Classification (GTDB taxonomy): domain Bacteria; phylum Cyanobacteriota; class Cyanobacteriia; order PCC-6307; family Cyanobiaceae; genus MIT-9215. The sequence goes on along the minus strand of CATBLW010000111.1, from coordinate 15,287 downwards.
AAGCCAAACTCGCGATCAAACATCAAAGGCAAGCCAGCATTGAGAGCACCACTAAAAGCAGTGAAGACAATCACCCCAGCCCCAAGGAATCGCCCATAACCCATGCCACCTGGCAGCAATCCTTCCGGTGCGTTCGAGAACAAAGCCCCAAAAAGCAGCAGCCAAATCAGGGGCTGAAGGATACCCGCGATCAACGTTGATGGTCGCCGCACTAACTGCAGAAAAAGCCGGCGCGTTAAAGCCAATGTTTCCTGAGCAAGATCAGCCAGTGGCCCTTGCTCAGTCGCTCGGGTAGGAATCGTTGCAACAGGGCTGGTCATGAAATGAGAGGCAATAGAAACAAGGCGAAAGAACGACTAAAACGTTCAAGCTAAATAGAAAAAACGGCGATGCAGTGATTACCGCATAGAGCTTTTGCGTTCCTGCTTGGCGTCACGTTGACCAACAACAGCCAACTCCGCATCCATCAATGTCCGACCTGTGGCCTGCAAATAAACATCATCCAAACTGGGACGACTTTGAGCAAGGGCAAACACAGGAAGCTGAGCAGCATCCAGCTGTTCTCGTAAACGAGATAAAACTTGTTCACCATCAACAACAAGGTTGAGAGAGAACCCCTGAGCCCTATTCACAACCACTTGTCGAACCCCATCAACAGGCTCAAGTAACTGCCGAACCTGCTCCGCCTCCACTTCATTGCTGAATTCACGGACCCGCAGGGTTACCCGATCACCGCCAAGTCGCTGCTTGAGTTGATCGGGTGTCCCCTCAGCGATCACACGTCCGTCATCAATGATGGCCATGCGATCAGCGAGAGCCTCCACCTCCTCGAGGTAATGGCTACTTAACAACACAGTTGTACCTTGCAACCGCAGCTCTCTCAGCAACTCCCAAATAACAGAACGGCTTTCAATATCAAGCCCAACCGTGGGCTCATCGAGCACCAACAATTGTGGTTTGTGGAGCAAACCTGAGGCCAGATCAAGCCGGCGCCGCATCCCACCGGAATAGGTTCCGCAGCGACGATCAAGCCAAGACTCCATGCCAAGGCGATCGATCAAATCCGCAATGCGCGCATCCCTTTCAGCAGGGCGCAAATGGTACAAATCTCCCTGCAACTGCAGCATTTCTCTGCCAGTGAGAATTTTGTCGATCGCAACCTCCTGGGCGACATAACCCAATTCGCAACGCACGGCACGAGGCTCTCGCAGAGCATCAAGTCCAGCAACCTTTACCGAGCCAGCGTCCGGCTCCAAGAGAGTGGCAAGAATTCTGATCGTGGTTGTCTTTCCAGCACCGTTTGGACCTAGCAAGCCATAGAGGCATCCCCGCGGAACCGTGAGGCTGAGACCCTTAAGCGCCTGGACAGGCCCATAAGACTTCTCAATCTGCTGCAGTTCAATCACCGGCATCGAGGCTTGCTCTCGCGAGTACTAAAAATCTAAGCAGCTCAAAGAGGCAAACGCTTAGATGTTGACCATTTCTTTCTGCTCATTGCAACTGCCATAGGGTTGCGACTTGCTGCATAAGCTCCCAAGTCTGAATATCAAACTGAGCGGCCCTAGGGAGACGGCTTAACACCAGCAGAAGGCAAATACCAAACATGTAGAGAATCGACCAACGGAACAAGCCCTTGGCGCAACCAAGATCCTCAGGGGCTGCTCCCAAACGGTGAACCAACTGAAGCAAACGGGCATTAAAAGGAACAACCAAAAGGCCATAGAGCAACCCACCTTCAGGAAGCGCCCAAACACCAAAAATGCTCAGCAGAACAGTGGCCCAGCCATAGCGAGCAATGGCCCGAGCCGTCACCACTGGACCTTTAACAACTGGAAGCATCGGGATGCCTACAGCCTGGTAGTCGTCTTTCAGCAACAAGGCTAGGGCCCAGAAATGAGCAGGCGTCCAGACCATGACAAGGGCGAACAACCACCAACCACTAAGACCGACATGCCCAGTAGCTGCTGCTGCACCGACAAGAGGAGGGATGGCTCCAGCCACCCCTCCAATCACAATGTTTTGTGGTGTACGTGGCTTCAACAATGCCGTATACAGCAACACATAACTGCATAGGCCCAGCAACGACAAACCAGCTGCAAGGCAGTTCACACCACTAACCAACAAAGCTGCCGCTGCCAAGGTGCAGGAGATCGCGCCTGCGAATGCAGCCGTCGGAGACAACCGCCCAGAAGGCAGGGCTCGCCCACTTGTTCGTTGCATCCGTCCATCGAGATCCTGCTCCCACAAGCAGTTGAGGACACCAGCCGCAGCGGCGAACAACGCACCACCACCCAGGGTGCACACCAACCGTGGAGAGGAAAGAGGCCAACCCTCAGAAAGGGCCATACCTCCAAGAGTCGTTGCCAGAAGCAAAGGGATCAAACGTGGCTTGGCAACTTCAAGCCAAGGCGGCAGCTTGATGCGTTTTCGAGAAGGGACAACCTCATCCCTGCTGACACCGCCCTGAAGCATCTCTGGAGTTGAACTAACCATGACAGGGCTCCAAAGAAGAGGCTTCAACAACTACGGGTCGCTCCGAGGATTCAGCTTCCGGGCTTCGAAAAATGAGGGCCGAAAGCAAAGCCACAAGCAGAGCGGCAACCAACTGATGCCCCACTGTCACCAAGGGTTGGGATAAGCCGAGGCGCATGGTGAGCAATCCAAGACTGAACTGAACAACGACGAGCACCAGAACAGACAGCAAAAAAGGCCATTGGCGCCGCGGCCATCCACCGGCAACAAGAGCAGTGACCACAAACAACAAGACACACAATCCAACCGGAGCGGCAGAACTGCGATGCAAATGGAGCCATTGGCAAGCCGGGCCACTGCCATTCAGACATCGCTGAGCCGACCAAGAGGTAGCCATACGTCCCCCAAGCAGACACTGACCAATCACAGCCACCAAGGCTCCGCCACCCATCAACCGCCACCAAACAGGAGAGGCCTTGCCAGGGGATGCAAGCAAACGCTGAGACAGACCACTTACCACCGCAACCATGGTCAGAGCTAAAGCCAAATGAGCCGTCACCACACCAGAAGGCAAAAGCTGAAGAACAGTTAGAGCTCCGAGACCTCCCTGAAGAACGACAAGCGCGACCAAGCCAGCACTGACCCATGGAAGCCAAGCAGGCAAACGTGATCGCCAGAGAAACGCTGCGGCAAGTTGAACCAAGAGCGCGATGCCAACGACAAAGGCATCAAGGCGATGAAACCACTCAAGAAAGACCTGAACATTCATCTGGCGCCCAGGAAGTAAAACGCCATAGCAAAGAGGCCAATCAGGACAAGCAAGGCCCGCTTCCATAACCCGGGTCGCACCACCGATCACCACCAAAGCAATCAGAGCAACAACCAAATGGGCAGCCAACTGAGCAAGGCGCCAGCGAACCTGAGAAGAGGACAGTATCACGCTAGTACGATAAAATTGATCACGAAAAGAGTAAGGGGCTAAATGCAGCCAAGTACAAAAAGGATCTTCATTGGAACGTAGCGATCAAATGTGGAGCGTCACGTGATGTGCACATCTGCACATCACAAAAGGCCATACATCATCTATTCCTGACAGATGCCGACGCTGATCACACCTATCCATCGCTCTAATGCATTGCGCCACAGAGGCTCCATTCAGATTTCACATCCCCTTAACAATCCCTGCATGGTGCGGCGGATTGAATTCCATAGCCTGAACTGAACCTGTGAGGCATTCCTTGCCAATTCCCTCAGCCATCATCACGTTGGTGGTGGGCATGGTCCTCGTTCTTGGAGGCCTTTGGATTGGACAAAACGTCAATCTTCTCCCTGTTGACGCCAGCGCGAACGCGTCTGTCTACGACGAGCTCTTTCGGGTTCTGTTCAGCATTGGAGCGATCCTTTTCCTAGGCATTCTTGGAGTTCTTGTCTTCAGCCTGATCCAATTCCGTCGACGCTCAGGTCAACTTGGGGACGGACTCGCGATTGAAGGCAATCTGCCTCTAGAAATCTTCTGGACAGCCGTTCCAGCCTTTGTCGTTTTATTTGTTGGGCTCTACAGCTTCGACATCTACGACCGCATGGGTGGAATGGCTCCTCTTAGTCATTCCGCCCATGATCATCATTCGATGGTTGCCGGGGAGGAAGTATGGGGAGGCATTGGCTCCAGCAGTTCTCAATCAGGCTCAGAGACAGGACTACTGCCTGTGCCTATTGAGGTCACAGCCATGCAGTTTGCATTCCTATTCCACTACCCAAAAGAGGACATCATGGCAGGCGAACTTCATGTGCCTGCAGGTCGTCCTGTAAGCCTAAAGATGGAAGCAAAAGATGTGATTCATGCCTTCTGGGTACCTGAATTCCGCATCAAACAAGATGTTATTCCTGGCCAACCAACAGTGTTGAACTTCACGCCAACCAAGCCAGGTCGTTATCCGATTGTTTGCGCAGAACTCTGCGGCCCATACCACGGAGGAATGCGATCAACTGTGGTAGTCGAAGACCCAGAAGATTTCGACACCTGGCTAACAAACAACACCAAAGCGCCAGTTTCAGAAGCATGACTATTGCAATCCCTCCTAGCGACAATCAGCACGCAGAGCGTCTCCAGCCAACAGGCTGGCTGCGTTATTTCAGCTTCAGCGTTGATCACAAGGTTATCGGTCTTCAATATTTAGTTTGTGGTTTCATCTTTTACTTAATAGGAGGCCTTCTTGCTGGTGCCATCCGGATTGAGCTAACCAGCCCAATATCCGACTTCATGCCAAGAGATGTATACAACCAAGTCCTAACTCTCCACGGGACGATAATGATATTCCTGTGGATCGTACCTGTAGTCAATGGCGCCTTTGGCAACTACTTAATACCCTTCTACGTAGGCGCTCGCGACATGGCTTTTCCGCGCCTTAATGCTGTTGCCTTCTGGATGATCCCTCCAGCAGGGTTGATGCTGATCAGCAGCTACTTCATTACCGGCGCCGCACAATCAGGCTGGACGGCCTATCCACCTTTAAGCATCACCACGCCTGCAGCAGGACAAATAATCTGGATTTTGAGTGTTTTATTTCTAGGCGGCAGTTCAATCTTTGGCGGCATTAATTTCATCGCAACAATATTAAAGATGCGGCGACCTGGACTGAAGCTGATGCAACTACCAATGTATTGCTGGGCAATGCTAGGTACCAGCATTCTTGTTGTTCTCTCCACACCAGTTCTGGCTGGAACCCTTATTTTATTGAGTTTCGACATTGTTGCTCATACAGGTTTTTTCAACCCAAGCATGGGTGGTAATGCAGTGGTCTATCAACACCTGTTCTGGTTTTATTCTCATCCAGCTGTTTACATCATGGTGCTGCCTGCCTTCGGCTTGGTCAGCGAAATCCTTCCTGTTCACTGCCGCAAGCCATTGTTTGGCTACGTCACAATGGTCTACTCAATTATGGCCATCGTTGTTCTCGGCTTGGTTGTCTGGGCACACCACATGTTCACCAGCGGTACGCCGCCATGGATGCGCCTCTTTTTCACAATCGCGACCTCATTCATTGCTGTCCCCACTGGCATCAAATTCTTCAACTGGCTTGCGACTCTCTGGGGAGGTCGAATAACCCTCAACAGTGCCGTGCTGTTCTCCTGTGGGTTCATCCTTAACTTCGTTTTTGGTGGGATTACAGGCGTTGCTCTTGCTCAGGTTCCATTCGATATTCATGTTCACGACACCTATTTTGTCGTGGCCCACTTTCACTACATCGTTTACGGCGGATCTGTATTTGTAATCTTTGCCTCGATCTACCACTGGTATCCAAAATTTACGGGCCGAATGCTCAATGAAGACCTTGGACGTCTTCATTTTCTACTGACTTTTGTCGGCTTCAATCTCTGCTTTGCACCACAACATTGGCTTGGCCTCTATGGAATGCCGAGACGCGTCGCGGAATACGACCCTCAATTCGCTTTCGTTAATCAACTCAGCAGTGTCGGAGCCTTGCTGATGGCCATCAGCACGCTCCCCTTCCTCTTCAACGTCGTGCAAAGTGCCTTCAAGGGTCGCATTGCCGGCGACAATCCCTGGAATGCACTCACACCTGAATGGCTCACCAGTTCGCCTCCACCTGTTGAGAATTGGACCGGTGAGGCACCACTGGTTACCGAGCCCTATGGCTATGGCGTACCCGCAGACCAACTCGACCTGGCCGCAACCAGTGGCCGTGACCTCTGGACCAACGGCCAATGACAACAACCACACCGATCGAGCAAGGCTCTGAAGAGAGTCTGACCAACGCCGACGAGCACCATCAAGACCATCGCATGTTTGGACTCGCCACATTCCTTGTGGCGGATGGGATGACCTTTGCAGGTTTTTTCGCTGCTTATCTGACTTTCCGGGCCGTCAATCCACTGATGCCCGACGCGATCTACGAGCTCGAGCTGCCTCTCCCCACCATCAATACCGTGCTACTGCTTGTGAGTAGCGCCACTTTCCATCGCGCCGGTCAGGCATTGAAACGGAGCGAGTCTGCAAGATGTCAACGCTGGCTACTGATCACTGCTGGCCTAGGGATCGCGTTTCTTGCCAGTCAAATGGTGGAATACTTCACCCTGCCCTTTGGCCTAACTGACAACCTTTATGCCAGCACCTTCTATGCGGTAACAGGATTCCACGGGCTTCACGTCACCCTTGGAGCGATCATGATTCTGATTGTGTGGTGGCAGTCACGTTCACCCGGTGGTCGTATCACAAGTCACAATCAATTCCCTTTGGAAGCGGCAGAGCTCTATTGGCACTTCGTGGATGGCATCTGGGTGATTTTGTTCATCATCCTCTACCTTCTCTAGACGACAATCTCGATCAAAAATGAGGGAATTTCAAGCAATCCCTTGCCACAATTAAAAGAACTCGTCAGAATTTGTACAACTAAATACTGGCGAAATGCTGGTCGGTAAAGAACTGCTCGACAAAGCGAGGTCACTCAGCAATCGTCGCGAGGATGAAATTGCTCGCGGCTGTGGCTATGTAGGCCCAAGCGGAAGGGTATTACGCAAGAGTTTCTACCGAGCTCTTGTGGAGGCCAAGGGATACAAGCTTCCTTCTAGTGGAGGCGGATCTGGGGGGGCCTCCAGGGGACGGCAAGCCGAATTCCGTACGCGTGTCCATGGCAATGGGAATCTCCTCATTGGCCATGCCTACACAAAAAGGCTTGGTCTTGAACCAGGTCAAGAATTCCGGATTGAAATCCGCAAAGAATCTGGTTCGATCTGGCTGCTTCCTTTAGAAGACAAAAAAACAGAGGAATAATCGATTGATGGGGAGGCCTGAATCGACTCTCCCCAAACGTTTCAAGCTGCAGCTGGTGGCTGGTTGTCATCGTGAAGGCTTGAGCTGAAACCAATCAGATCAATTCCACTAAACAAGAAGCTAATACCAACCAATACGCCAAGAACCCATAACAAGCCCCAGAACTTCATCGTCAAGATCAACAGGCCAAGGATGAAGGTGATCACCCCATTGGCAATAGCCCAGCCAGAGCCAGCGTTCTTGCTATGAGCCAATCCCGTAAAAAATGCCACGAGGCCTTCTGCCAAGAACACGATGCCAATAGCCAGGGCCAAGGTCGCCACCTGAGCTGCTGCTTCCTCAGGATTGCGGAAATTTGAAAGCATCCAGGCACCAGCAACCAGAGACAAGGTTGAAACAACCAGGCGGCTGAAAATCACCCAGCGAGCCATGCGAGCGGAGCGTGCAAGGTTGCTGATCCAGCCGACAATTCCACCAACAAGAAACAGCACGGCAATCACTCCCGTCGTCCAGAAGGATGCAACCACGGGAAAGATCAGAGCAAGTACGCCCAAAACGATCAACAAGACACCTTCTGCCATGGCAAAGGCTTTGAAGGTGGCCAATGAGTCCGGACGATCATCAACGGTCATTAAAGGTTCAGATTGAACAACTTCTGAACACTATTGATGGCCATTTGTTTCGGCCACGATTTTTAAGATCTCTCACCTAACCAGGAAAACTCTCAACCCCAGCCACTTAACTCAAGCCAATTAACTCCAGCCGATTAGCTCCAGCCATGGTTGGCCAACCACTGCGATGAGATTGGTGGCTCAGGCGGGTTCGTTCCAACAGACGTTTTAGGCCCTCTGGCCAACAGTCGCTCGGTGTATTTAGCGAGCAGATCAGCCTCCAGATTCACCACAGTGCCAATAGAAAGTTGTTTCAACGCCGTGCTCGCCCAGGTGTGCGGAATCACCGCCATCCAGAAGCTGCTTCCATCTTCCACACATCCAGCCACCGTGAGGCTGATGCCATCGACGGCAATGCTGGCTTTTTCGCAGATGTAGCGTCCGAAGAGTGGATCCTGCCAGCGAACCTCCAGATGCCAGGAATGAGGCAGTGCCTCCAATGCGACCACTTCACCAGAGCCATCCACATGGCCACTCACCAGATGTCCGCCCAAACGATCTGAAAAACGAAGAGCTGGCTCAAGATTCACCACGCCGCCTCGATCGGCCTTTGCTCCAAGTGTTGTTCGCCGAAGTGTTTCCTCACTGACATCGGCCAGAAAGCCATCAGAGCAAAGCTCAGCCACCGTCAAACAAACACCATCGACGGCCACACTGTCGCCGAGATGCAATGGGGCAAATGGTTCACAGCCCTTTACCAACAAACCTTTCGAACGTCTTTGCAGCCGACCAACCGCCTGCACAAGCCCCGTGAACATTTCAGTACCGCCGCGGCAACAACTACTGGCCATAATCGGACAAAGGGGGCATGGAGGATCTGTGGTCGAAATGAGCGTGGCGGGACTCGCCGTCGACGCATCAACTCGTACCCCGATCGTTTTGCTCCGGGATCCGTCAGGCCGCCGCCAAGTGCCGATCTGGATTGATCAGGCTCAGGCGCACAACATCATGGCTGGCATCCAAAAGACGCCTCCCCCGAGACCACTCAGCCATGACCTCATGGTTGAGCTCCTCAGAGCAGGGAACCTTCATTTAGATCGCGTGATCATTCACGCCATCGAAGACAACACATTCCAGGCTGTTCTCAAACTGCTCCTTAAAGAACCCAATCAGCAAGAAGCAAATGAGAAAGGCCTAGAGGAACCAGACGCCGAGCCTGAGGAGAGCAAAGAAGCAAACGCAAGAGAAGCCTCGACTTCTCGTATCGAACTCGATGCCCGCCCAAGCGACGCCATTGCTTTGGCTGTTCGCACAGGCTGCAGCATTTGGATGCTGGAGGAAGTTGTTGCAGAAGCCTCCATCCCCGTCGATGCAGAAGCTGATGCAGAAGATCAAGATGAATTCCGTCGCTTTCTCGACGACGTGAGTCCGGCTGCTCTAGTTCGTCACCTAAAAAGCCGCCAACCAGATCGAGATGAGCCTTTGGATTCATCAGATTCAGACCCACTGGAATGAAGCCGCATCGCCGTCCCTTCGGTCGGGGACCGGCAGTGAGTCTGTTCACCCTGGGAACGATGAGAGCACTGAGCTCCGCCGAACAGATGGATGACGTTGTGCAGGCTGCATTGGCAGCAGGCATCAACCACATCGAAACAGCACCAGCCTATGGGCCAGCAGAAACCTTTTTAGGCGAAGCTCTGCAAAGGCAAAAGCAACGTGGAGCTCAACCCGCTGGAGGCTGGATCATCACCAGCAAGCTTCTTCCTGGGCTCACCCTTGAACAAGGGCAACGCCAACTTGAGAGCATGCTCAATCGCCTTGGTCTGCCAAGAATTGACAACCTTGCCGTGCATGGCCTTAATCGCGCGGAGCATCTTGACTGGTGCCTAAAGGGAGACGGCGCTGCGCTTCTTCGCTGGGCGGAAGCAGAAAAGCTTGTAGGCCAGGTGGGTTTTAGCAGTCATGGATCCATCCCCCTGATTGAAGCAGCCCTCGTTTGTGAACGTTTTCAGTTCTGCAGCCTGCATCTCCACCTGCTTGATCCTCAACGCATGCCACTGGCCAGCAAAGCCCTCGCCAACGGCATGGGAGTGATGGCGATCTCACCAGCTGATAAAGGCGGGCGATTGCAAGCTCCAAGCCAAACCCTTGTTGAAGACTGTCAACCACTGAAGCCACTCACACTGGCCTATCGATTCCTATTGGCTGCTGGCATCAGCACCCTGACCCTTGGAGCCTCGCAACCTGAAGACCTGCAACTAGCAGCAGAACTTGCCAATGCCGATGGACCTCTTGATCAAAGGGAAGGCAAAGCTCTACGTGAACTTCGTCAAAGAGGCGATAGCCGTCTTGGGGATGAGCGCTGCGGCCAGTGTCGGGACTGCTTGCCCTGCCCAGAGGACGTTCCCATTCCAGATCTGCTACGGCTACGCAACCTCGCCATCGGCCATGACCTGCAAGCCTTTGCTCAGGAGCGCTACAACCTGATCGGCAGAGCTGGGCACTGGTGGGAAAGGCACGACGCCAGTGCCTGCAAAAACTGTGGCGATTGCCTGCCCCGTTGCCCCCATCAGCTAGCGATACCAGATCTTCTGGCCGATACCCATCGTCGACTAGCAGCAGCGCCAAGGCGTCGCCTATGGGGTTAATCGTTGAAGGGCAGAGTCCTTGCTCCAGCGCTGCTCCAGCTCCGCCTGCTCTTCAAGCGTGAGCGGTGGCAGCGACCAACAACGAGACCAAACCTGATCAGACGGCAAAACAATCTGCTGATAAGGCTTTGGAATCGAACGGATTGCAGGCTGAAGCTCCGCTCGCGACAAAGGCGGGATCCAACCATTAGCAAGCAGCTGTTTCAACAATGGCGAACTCCATGCCTGCTCAACCCAGCTCTGGGGAACAGGCTCACGGGTCGCATCAGAACGCACCAAAACTGTCCAATGCAGCGGAGCGCCACTCTCAGGCAAAACCACACTGAGTCTTGGGTCGCGTCGAAGACTTGGCAAACAGCGCTGCAAGGGGAGCACCGCCGCACGTGCATCCCCATGAAGCAACCAGTTGAGGCCATAACGCTCATCAAATGTGATCGCTTGATCAAGCAAACGACGCAATCCATCTCCAGCCTCCATCCGATCAGCCAACGCCATCAAGAGTCTTGGACTATTGGGCAGAACCAATTGACCTTTCAGACCAGGGTCAAGCAACACCTGCCAACCATTGCGGGCCTCTTTTAACCAAGGGTCGCCCTGCCGAAAAACCATCACCCAAGGACTGACCCCGACCGGTAGAACCCGCGATGCCATTGAAGGGGTCAGGCTGTCCAAGAAAGCTTTGGCCTGAGCATCAAGTCGTTGCTCCAATGGCGCCGTGGCTATGGGTTGCAACTGTTGCTCAGGCAAACTCGTCAGCCAGCCATCACTAAGTGCGAGCAAATCCGCACCCTGCTTCAACGCCTCAGTGAAAGGTTGCTGACCAGCCTGAGCAACAAGAGGTTGGTAACGCCAGGGAGACGGCAGCAAGCGGCGCCATGATGCCGGCAGCGTTTCCGGAGTGGCCCTCAACAGAGGATTTGTGACGTTGCCACCACAGCCTGATAAACCAGCGAGCCCGGCCAGCAAACCAAGTCGCAATACGTCCCGTCGACCAAGAGCAAGTTGTTTGCACTGTTCAGCCTTCATGGCTCAGACCTTACGGGGATGAGATGCCTGCAGAAGCAGAGGCTGCAGAAGCAGAGGCATCCTGCAACTGGTCCATCGCCTGATCACAAGCAACAACAAGATGATCAGAGCTTGATCCATACAACTGAGCCAAAAAGGCAAGCGCGCCGGCTCCTACTCCTTCCTTGACATGGCCAAGCTCGTAATCCCTTAGAGCCTGATGACGACTGCCATGAAAATGAAGGCCTGCGGCCAAGCCGAAAAGCCGCACACCGAAATGATCGCCAACGCGATTCACAAGACAAGCCATTGAAGCCCTGTTGACATCGGAATCAATCGCTTCAGAGGCGATGTCTTGAGAAGGGATGACTTCAGAAGCAAGCCAAGCCGTCGTGCCAATCGTGACTCCTCTCGCAAGATCCTGACGCTGGTCTGGTTCAACAGCGGCAAGAGCCAAGGCCAAAACAGCAAGCATTTGGGAACCACCTGCCAGCAGAACAGGCTGTTGCGCAACTCTGGCACCCATCAGCAAGCCTGCGGCAACAGGTTGGAATGGATCCCCAACAGCAGCAATTAATCGCTGTGGAGTCGGAGTCCTATGGCTATGGCTAGCGAGGCCAGCCAGACGCAAGCCTCGATCCACCAGCTCTTGCTTCAAAGCCCTAGGAGGCTTGTGAACACTGCCGCTAACCAAATCGGCCACCGACAAACCAAAACCACTCAATACAGCCTGCGCCGTCGTCGTTCCTCCAGGGACACACTCAGCGAGAACCAGTGGCCGGCGAAGCCCACGACCAATGGCCCAGCCCCTCTTCCACAAGGCATCCACACGGGCTTGATCCATCGCTTGTCCTGTACTCAGGCAAGCAGCAGGCCCCAGGCCAGAAGCTTCAAGGCGCAAGTGAGGGAAAGGTGGGGAGATAGGGAGTCCCACTGCTGCTACCAACGGATCGATCCCAATCGATTGCGCTGCGACATAACTAATCAGGGCTGGAGAGACCCCTGCCGCAAGGGGTGGCAAAGGCCACTGCCGAAGCCGCTTTGGCCCATGCAACAGCAACTCTGCATCGGCAACAGCTGTATAACGACGCGATGCGGCAGTGAGCCCAGCCGCAGAGATGCCCTCAACTTCAGCAGTACGCGAGCCCGCTAACACCAAAAGCAAGGACAAGCCCAAAGGTCGATCTCGCCAAGGCTTAAGCCAATGATTCAACTCAGCAGAAGAGAGCTCAGAACCAAAGGTTTTGCAGCCTGGCGGCAAGCCAGAGCAGGCGGGAGCCGTCTCCAAATCAGAGGGGATCGAGGGCAACAAGACCATGCAAAAGCCTTGGCGGTTCAGGAATCGGTGCCTTCAACCGAGGAAAAATCCAAAAGGCAAGAGCGTGAAGAGCCAGCACGTAAACAAGCTCCTGAACAATCACCAAGGCAATGGTCATCAACTGCACTTGCATGATGTCTGGAGTGATTGGCAAATGAAGCAAGGCCACCAAGCGATCAAGCAACCCAGCACCAACGCGACTAATCACAACCCATAGGTTCTCGCCGACTAAAACCGATAACACCAAGAGCCGAACCAAAAAGCCTGCAGTACCAATCAAGACGCCAACCCCCCAACTCAGCCACCAACTCCTTTGCCTCTGCCAACTCCATCCCAGCCAACAAGCAAGCAGGCCATAGGGAAACAACACCAAAGGACCACGCACTGGACCCATCAGAGCCACAAGAAGCAGCACGGCAACGGCAACGCCTTCAATGCCCACCTTGGGACCACGGCGAACATGCAGCAGCGCCAAAGGCAACGGCAAGGCCAGCCGAAACAGCGCACCGCCAATAGGCAGGTAATACAAGGCCACCCAAATCAAGGCAAATGCAGCAGCCAAATAGGAGGTCTCCATCATTCCAACTGCCTTGCGACGACTCAATGGAACAACTGACCTTGACTCCCGGCGCCGCAATCGATGAGCCAACCGAATCAAGGATTCGTTCCTGCCCCTGAAGGCATCACTTTGAGCGTGGGCTGAGCCTTAACACGCTCAATGGTCTCAACCTCAAAGTTCACACCCGCCCTGCGCAAGGCCTGCGTGACAACTTCTGCAGGAGCGGAAGGGTCAGCCCCCGAAAGCTTGATGATGATTCGATACGGCTGCGGGCTGATCGGAGCAAGCGGAGCAACAGGTTTCAAGTCAGCCCTTCGAGGATTCTGAGCCGTTGAAACAACAGTTGAATTCGAGTTAGAGGTCTGATCAAGCGAACCAGCATCAGCTGGTTGTGATGACGATCGCGTTGAAGCCTTAGACGTGGAGTTAGAGGAATTGACCGCAGGGATGGCTGATGTCGTTTCTGAAGCAACAGGCTCAGCTGGAACATCAAAACTATTGGCAAGCTGCTGGCCAAGCGGTGTCGAGGAACATGACTGCAGCATCAGAAGAAGCAGTGGTGAGGACAGCACAACGCCAAACACTGATCCTTTAAAGCTTGTCCTCTCGATCCGGATCATGTGTCACCAGGCTTGATCACCCTTACGGCACTGGCACGCAATCGCCCAGTTTTTGTGGTGGCAGGAGTTTTGCGGTCCGCAGGTTTTTTCGCCGCAGGCTTTTTCGTTGTTTTCCCAGCAGGCTTTGCACGCTTGCTGGTTTTCTTACTGGCGACTTTGGCTTCAAGAAGCTCTATGGCTATCTCCAGTGTGATGTCATCAGCGCCCTTGCCTTCAGGCAACGATGCATTCACCTTGCCTTGCTTGACATACAACCCATAAGGGCCGTCGTAGACCTGCACCTTCTCCTCGCTTCCCTCAGGAGCGCCAAGGTCCTTTAAAGCCGTTCGGCCACCGCGCCCACGCTTGGGCATCGCCAGCAGCTCCAGAGCACGGCTTAACTCAACAAGAAGAACATCATCCTCTGCTTTAAGGGAGCGATAGTCCTTCTCGGATTTGCCCTTGTTCCAGACCACATAAGGACCAAAGCGACCAAGTCCTGCCTGAATCTTTCCACCATCAGGGTGTTCTCCAAGCAAACGCGGTAAACGCAGCAAGCCCAAAGCATCCTCAAGACTGAGGTCCTCTGGCTTAACGCCCTTCGGCAAGGACGCCCGCTTGGGCTTGAGATTGTCTTCGCTCACCTGCCCCCGCTGCACATAAGGGCCGTACTGACCAAAAAGCAAATAGACAAGCTCTCCGGTTTCAGGGTCCTCGCCAAGTGATTCAGGCCCATCTGCCTTCTGCTTAATCAGAAGCTCAGCCTGCTCTTCATCAAGATCACCTGGGGTTATATCAGCAGGCAAATTAGCTTTGAGAAGCTCCTCTTCTCCATCCTCAGAGACTCTTTTCTTTTCCAAATAAGAGCCATACTTTCCAATACGAACAACACAGGGCAAGCCTTCTAGCTCAATCGTTCTAAATTGAGAAGAATCAATTTCTGACTCACGTTTTGAGACCTGGTGTTCGAGCCCTTCATCACCCTTAAAGAAGGCCTTTAAATAAGGCAGATATTGCACTTTCCCGTGAGATATTTCATCCAAAGTATTCTCCATTCGAGCCGTGAAGCTGGTGTCCACCAGATCAGGAAAATGCTCCTCAAGTAATGAGGTCACAGCGAAGGCTGTAAAAGTTGGTGCAAGCGCATTCCCCTGATGTGTTGCATAACCGCGGTCCACAATCGTTCCGATGATCGAGGCGTAGGTAGAAGGGCGGCCGATGCCTTCCTTCTCCAGCATCTTGACGAGTGATGCCTCGCTGAAACGAGCCGGAGGCTGGGTCTG
>CATBLW010000110.1 GCA_949486985.1 Prochlorococcus marinus str. MIT 9215 | reverse complement strand
CAGCTGGTACCTTCTGGCCAGGTCCAGCACCACATCACCAAAACTCTGGCGCTGAAATTCCATCAGGAACTTGATGGAATTACCGCCGGCTCCACAGGAAAAGCAGTAATAGAACTGCTTGGCCGGTGAAACCGTCATCGACGGTTTGCTGTCGTCATGAAAGGGACAAATGCCGACAAACTCACGTCCCTTCTTCTTGAGCACAACGTGCTCACCAACCACATCAACGATGTCGGCCCGCTCCTTGACGGCTTCAATCGTTCGAGGGTGAAGACGAGGATGCGCCATCGAAGCATTGTGCATCACTCCTAGAGAAGCGTCCAGAAACTCCTGCTAGCCGACACTTTTTAGCAGTAAAATATCAGCAAAAACTGCTTAAAATGCAGGGCTATCTAGCAGCATATATCAAAGGCGAATACAAACAACTTTCAGTAAACAATCAAACTATCAGGTCACAGTTAGACACCAACGAACAGGACATAGAACATTCAACAATCCATAGTGCAGCGGCGAGTGCGGCAATGAATAGTCAAGATATTCATATCGATAAAGAGGTAAGGAGTCATGCAATTCCAACCTCATGCTGATCAGCACAGAAGCAAAATTCCTCGCCAGCATCAGACTCACCGAGGAAGAAACACTCAGCTCTTAAAACCCTGAGAACGAAACTTCTTAAGGAGATCCAAATCTCTAGTTGGATCAAAATCGAGAAGCACGAGCAACTTGCCAATCGAGCTGATTGCATTCTCCATCCGCTCGAGTTGCTTAATGCCCTGCTCATTTGCCTTAGCCAACTTCACCACCTCCTCCGTAAGATCTTGCTGAGCCTGCTCCATACGCTCCATCACATCCTTTGTGACCCGAAGAGCTTCTTCTGTTTGCATAGCAGGAAGTAGACGCCTAACCAACATTCATAGCAACCTGCCAGTTCATTGGGCATAGAAGCCGAAAAGCCACACTTCAAAACTGAATCTGAACACAAAAATCTACGAACGAGTCATCAGAACTATTTCAGCAATGATTACGCCAAGACTTGCGAACAGATTGCCAATAGCAAATCGCCTTCATCCAGACTACTTACCGCGATGCCTTTAAAAGATTATTTCCAAAAGCCAATCTGATCATTTCTCAATTAGGGAAGCATTTACGCGCAGACCACTTCACTCCGTGACCGCAATATCAACTGGAATCTGATCTCCCCAAATGATCTGCTGATCAACAAGCCAATCCACCCGTTGCTGATCCAATCTTTCTCCTGGGATAACAAGGGGTATTCCAGGGGGGTAGGGACAAACCAACTCCGCTGCAATTCTGCCTACCGCATCAACAAGCGGCAGTCTTTGGCTTGAGGCCCGCCAAGAGATTCCGCAACTCTGAAACGGAACAGCCAACTTGGGCAATGGAGGCGGAACAAACTCTGGCAAAGGAGCACCCGTTCCCAGTTTTTCAACCAGCTGCCCCCAGCGACGCAGCATCACCCTGGCAAGCCCTCGCTGACGAGCTAAACCCAAACAAAAAGTGAGGCTGCCTGGTTCTGGAAGTTCGGCCACCAGCCCACGCTTGATCAACCAGCTATCGGCATCAAGGCCATTGATTCCTGCTGCTGCTGTGTGCCAAAGCAATCGCAAGGGGTCTTGCGTTTCAAGCAAAGGCAATCCGAACTGCTTGAGTCGGATGGCCAAGGCCTTGGCCTGCTCAAGCCGAAGGAGCAGCTTGCGCCGCCCAGCAGGCTTGAAAAAGTCTTCAATCGCCGCTTCACAGGAGGCCAGCAACAAGGCACTAGGGCTTGTTGTCTGCAGCCAGCCAAGGCTGCGTTCCACAGCAATGGGATCAACACGATCGCCCTGCCACCAAAGAACGGCTGACTGGGTCAAACCGGCAGCCGATTTATGCAGTGAATGAACAATCAAATCAGCACCGGCAGCAACCGCTGACGCTGGCAGTGAGACATCCACTCCACTGGCGAAATGCGCCCCATGAGCTTCATCCACCAGAACTGGCAAGCCTTGACGATGAAGCCTTGCCACTAAAGGCTTCAAATCAGTTGCATACCCCTGATAACTGGGATGAATCAACACAGCGGCGGCAATCTCCACACCAAGATTGGGGAGCTCAGCGAGCACCTCCTCAAGCCAAGGGCCATCGGGAGGAGAGACATGGCCTCGATCAGCCATAAACGGCAGATCAAACAACACAGGAGTGAGGTCACCAAGCACGCAAGCCTGAATCAGGCTGCGATGCACATTGCGTGGCATCAACACCGCTTGACCAGGCCTAGCCATGGCCAACAAGGCCGCTTGCAACAAACCTGTGGCGCCGTTGACGCCATACCAGCCACGCTGAACCCCAATCATCAAAGCGGCCTGGCGTTGGCTTTCCGCCACCGCGCCCTGGCGCTCAAGAGGACCTCCTAAATCAGGCAATTCCGGCAGATCCCAAACCCCAGCACGAACTCGCAAGAGCCTTTGCAAATCCTCCGGGAGAGCAGCACCGCGCCCATGTGCTGGCAGATGCAAACAGCGTCCATAGTCACGCTTCAGCAAAGGGAGAAGACCCATAACCAAGCCGCGCGGTTTCTAAAGTCTGAAGATCAACGCGCCATAACGGTCGGTTGAACCTCTCCAATCCAACCTCATCGCCATCAAAGCAGGCCCCACCCATGCGTTACGACGCCAAGCGGGACCTGTTCTGGCTGCTATTGAGGCCTTGGGTGGGGATACCCCGCATGCTTCAAGTGTTTGCATCACTGCTAAGCCTTGCGGTGATCTTGCTTCTCCAGGGATCAAGCCAAGATGAGAAAGTGCAAAAGCGGCTAGCGAAGAAGCTGCTTTCAACACTGACCAACCTTGGGCCTTGTTTTATCAAAGTTGGCCAAGCTCTCTCGACACGGCCAGATCTAATCAGTCGCGAATGGCTTGAAGAACTCACCAATCTGCAGGACAATCTGCCGCCTTTTTCTCATGCGATAGCACTGGCAACAGTGGAAAAAGATCTAGGCGCACCAGCTGATCAATTGTTTGAAGAATTTCCTAATTACCCAGTTGCCGCCGCAAGCCTTGGGCAAGTTTATAAAGCAAGGCTACGCAGTCATCACTGGGTAGCCGTGAAGATACAAAGACCAGATCTTGTTTTCATTCTTCGCCGTGATCTGGTCATCATTCGCC
Organism: Prochlorococcus marinus str. MIT 9215; assembly: GCA_949486985.1. Classification (GTDB taxonomy): domain Bacteria; phylum Cyanobacteriota; class Cyanobacteriia; order PCC-6307; family Cyanobiaceae; genus MIT-9215. The sequence goes on along the minus strand of CATBLW010000110.1, from coordinate 1,114 downwards.
TGCTTGGCATCTTGTCGGCGCCGATGCTTCCCTTAAATCTTGGCTTCGGGCTGGGTGGAATTATTGATGAATTTGGACGCAGTCTATTCGAAGAGATTGACTACGAGAAAGAAGCTGATAATGCAGAACGTTTCGCCGGTTTATTTTCCGATAATCCTGCTGTCATTGTTCCTCAGGTCGAGCGATTGGTATCGTCCAGAAGAGTAATCACAACAAGCTGGATTAATGGCACCAAACTAAGAGACCGTCAGGAAATAAAAGATCAACAACTTGACCCAACTGCACTGATCAGAACTGGAGTCACCAGTGGTCTTCAACAACTTCTTGAATTTGGCTATTTTCACGCAGACCCTCACCCCGGCAACCTATTCGCACTGAAGGGAAAAAGCGGAGACTTAGGCCATATGGCTTATATAGATTTCGGAATGATGGATTCAATCAGTGATGCAGATAGGCTGACGCTAACTGGTGCCGTCGTCCATCTAATTAATAATGATTTTGAGGCTCTCGCTAGAGATTTTCAGGCACTTGGCTTTCTGAATCCGAAGACAGATCTAACGCCAATTGTTCCTGCCCTTGAAGAAGTTCTTGGCGGAGCATTAGGGAATTCAGTGGCATCATTCAACTTCAAAGCCATCACTGACCGGTTCTCAGAACTGATGTTTGACTACCCCTTTAGGGTCCCTGCGCGCTTTGCCCTGATCATCAGAGCAGTGGTCAGCCAAGAAGGGCTCGCTCTGAGACTGGATCCAGAATTCAAAATCATCGGCCTGGCCTATCCCTATGTGGCCAAGCGATTACTGATGGCTGATAACAAAGAAATGCGCGACAAGCTGCTTGAGGTGATCTTCGATAGCAACGGTCAATTACAGCTGGAAAGACTTGAAAGCCTCCTGAATGTTGTAGGCCAGAACGCACCAACACCAGGAGCAGAGCTGATCCCCATTGCCGGAGCAGGGCTGAAACTACTTTTCAGCAGTGATGGAGCTGAGTTACGGAAACTTCTGTTGATGACATTGATCAAAGATGACCGTTTGAGCACTTCAGATATCAGGTCCCTGATCAAGCTGCTGGGCCGAACCTTCAATCCAGGCCAAATCGCTAGTGGCATGGT
>CATBLW010000109.1 GCA_949486985.1 Prochlorococcus marinus str. MIT 9215 | reverse complement strand
TTGAATCCTTGATTGATTTTGTTAAGATGATTGTATGCATCGGGTTTATATGTTTTCAATAACATTGATGCATGCGGCGGCTTGATCAGCTTTTCTACGGGCTTCTTGAATATTTTTCGCTTTAGAAAGAGCGACTCCCATGCGGCGTCCTGGTCGAGAATCGGGCTTGCCAAATAGCAACACTTGTGTATTAGGCTCTGCTAGTGACTTTTCGATTCCTGAATAGCCAATAGAAGCTAGCTTTTCTTTAGCAAGGATGACTCTGCTTGCAGCAGCGTCTGCATGAGTGATAGTAGGAATTGGTAGTTTTAAAACAGCTCTTAGATGTAATTCGAACTCGCTCATGTTTTGGCTGATTAATGTGACCAAACCTGTATCATGTGGCCTTGGCGATAGCTCAGAAAAGATCACTTCATCACCACACAGGAAGAATTCGACTCCGAATAAGCCAGTGCCACCTAGGTTGTTTGTAACACTTCGGGCCATCGATTCAGCTTTTTTTAGTTGTTCGCTTGAAAGTTCTGCGGGTTGCCAGCTGCATTGATAATCACCATTGACCTGTTCATGGCCAATTGGTGCACAGAAAACTGTGCTGCCATTATCTTGCCGAATGGTTAGAAGGGTAATTTCTTGATCAAAGTGTAAAAATTCTTCCACAATCACCCGTGTTGATGTTCCGCGAGCTCCTTCGATTGCGGCTTGCCAGGCTTTTTGAAGTCCTTCTGGGCTATCGACCACACTTTGGCCTTTCCCTGATGAGCTCATCACCGGTTTAACGACAACTGGCCAGCCCAAGGGCTCAGCAGCAGTCGTTAGTTCTTTTGCGCTGCTGGCATAAGCAAATTGAGGTGTGCGTAGGTTTAGCTCTCCTGAGGCAAGATCCCTGATTCGATCCCGATTCATGGTTACCGCTGTTGCTCTTGCTGTTGGGATCACGGTGATTCCCTCCTGCTCAAGCTCTGCAAGTGCATCCACTGCTAGTGCTTCGATTTCAGGGATCACCACATCGGGTTGATGACGGCGAACCACAGCTTTGAGGGTTTCGGCGTTGCTCATATCGAACACTTCAGCCTCGTCTGCCACTTGCATGGCAGGAGCTTTGGCATATCGATCACAAGCGATCACTTTGCAACTCAAGCGTTGGGCTGCGATGGCCACTTCTTTGCCGAGTTCTCCACTGCCTAGCAGCAGCACCTTTTTAGGAAAGATATTCATACCAGTAATGCTTCTCTTTTAAATGTTCAGATCTGGGATCAGTGTGAGTTGTCGAACGGGTGGTTCTTCGCTGATGAACCCCCAGGCTTCAAAGACACTTTCATCCGGGTGAGTGATGCGCTGTTCTTGCGTGGTTCGTTCGAGATGGAATCCTTCCTTTGCCATCCGGCGCATCAGGCTGGCCGCTTCTTCAAAACGGGATCCCATGGATTCCAGGCTGGCGCAATCGCTGGTCAAACCAGCTTCTTTCCAGGTGAAGTAGCTCATGGCAGTCCTTAGGCAGTGGGGCGCATCAGCAGGCCAAGGATGATCAAGCCTGCTGTGACCAGCCAAAAGCTTCGCACCACTTGCTGTTCATTGGCACCCCCCAGTTCGAAATGATGGTGAAGAGGTGCCATTCGCAAGATTCGACGTCCTTCTCCCTTGGCGTTTTTGGTGGCTTTGAACACCCACACTTGAATGATCACGGATAGTGATTCAGCAAGGAAGACTCCGCCCATCACCAATAGAGGCCAAAGGCTATTGGACAGAAGTGCGACAGCAGATAAGGCTGCACCCATCGCCAGAGAGCCTGTATCGCCCATGAAAATTTTGGCCGGATTGCGATTGTGAACCAGGAAGCCGAGCCAAGCTCCTGCCATCGCCATGCAGAAACCTGCTAGCGCGGGATTGCCTTCATTCCCTCTCAGCATTAGTTGGATGCCTAGCCCAGTGAAGACAAGTGCTCCGCAGCCACTGGCGAGCCCATCCAGTCCATCGGTCAGATTGGTGGCGTTGCTTTCTGCTAGGAACACAAAAAGGGCTAAGGGCCAGATCAATAGGCCGATTTGTAGGGATATGCCTAGCGGTAAGGCGATGCTGGAGTGGAGCCAACCTTGCCAGATGGCCCAGGTTATAAAAATCAGTGCCGCCGCCGCCTGCAGAAGCAATTTTCCTAAGGGGCTTAGCCCTTTGTTTGTTCGGCGAGTAAGGCTGCGCCAGTCGTCTAATCCACCAATCAGCATGTAAACCAGGGTGATACAGCTAACGGCAAGAAGTTGTTCTTTGCTACTGCCGTTGACACTGGCAAAACTCCCAATGATCACTCCTGCAGGAATGATCACGAGGCCACCCATGGTTGGTGTACCGGCTTTGGTGTGATGGGCTTGGGGGCCTTCTTCTCGAATCACCTGGCCCAATTTCAAGGCTTGCAATTTCGGGATTGCCCAACTGGTGACCCCTGCTGTAACCAGCGTTGAGATCAGCAAAGGCAAACTGAGCAGGCTGTTGGGAATCAAACGGTCTGAGGCAAAGCTCGCGGCAAAGACCACAATTGCCAACAGCAATGCAGATGCTGTGCCGTTACGTTTCCAGCTTGTTGTTTCTGCTTTTTTTAGGGAACTGGTTGACTCGCTCACAACAGAGTTTGATCGCCGCTCAAACCGTAGGTGAAACGAATTGCACTGTTGACCGGATTGTTTAGTCTTCCCAGTTCTCTTCTGTTTGTTCGTCGTCTGCTTTGTAGTCCTCTTTCTCACCCATTAGTGCGGAGAGCTCTTCTTCTTCCACCGTGCTGACTTCTGGAGAGGTTGATTCTTCATCCGCCACAAGCCTGCCGCTTGTTTCAAGCCAGCTCAACAGGTCTGGTTCTTCCCGAAGCGGCAATACCGGTGCTGGATCATTGCGTCCGTAGCGCGTCAGAGCAGGGTTGATGCCATCGAGTGCGCTCAGATCGATTTTATTGAGAGCGCTCATGGACGATGCACTGGACAATCAGTCAACATAGTTCATAGACCTAGGTTTTTGCGAGTTGATTTTTGGTTTATAAGCTTTTGCTCGTGGGTGTGACGTGGGGCTTGGCTCTTGTTGTCAGCTTTGGCTTGCGTTTTTGGGGTCACCAGCATCCAGAGCCTTTCATCATTAGGCCTTTTTTGGTTTGGTTATTGCTGTTGATCCCGGTGATTGGTTTGGGCCTTTGGGTGCTAGTTGTGGGTTTCTTCACTCCTGCTTCAAGGTCTTTGGCCGGTGGGGAGAGAGAATCTTTGCAAAGTGATCAGGAGTCCGATTGATGGGGCGCGCGAAGAAGGTTGTTCTTGCTTATTCCGGTGGTGTTGACACCAGCGTTTGCATTCCATATCTCAAGCAGGAATGGGGCGTGGAGGAGGTGATCACCTTTGCTGCTGATTTGGGTCAGGGCGATGAGTTGGAACCGATTCGACTCAAAGCGCTTGATGCAGGTGCTAGCCAGTCTTTAGTTGGAGATCTGATTCAGCCTTTTGTTGAGGAATTCGCCTTGCCGGCGATTCGCGCCAATGCGCTGTATGAAGGGCGTTATCCCCTTTCCACAGCTTTAGCCCGTCCGTTGATTGCTCGCCGATTGGTTGAGGTGGCTCGAGAGATGGATGCTGATGCTGTGGCCCATGGTTGTACGGGCAAAGGAAACGATCAGGTGCGTTTTGATGTGGCGATTGCTGCACTCGCCCCTGATTTGAAGGTGTTAACACCAGCTCGGGAGTGGGGGATGAGCCGGGAGGAGGCGATTTCCTATGGAGAGCGTTTTGGTATTCCTGCACCCGTTAGCAAGAAATCGCCTTATTCGATTGATTTGAACTTGTTGGGTCGGAGCATTGAAGCTGGACCTTTAGAAGATCCGATGGTGGCACCACCTGAAGAGGTCTTTGCGATGACCGCATCGATTGAAGCAGCACCACTTCAATCTCAGGACATTGAAATTAGTTTTGAAGCTGGCAATCCTGTTGCAATTGATGGAAAGCGAATGGAGCCAGTTGCATTGATTCGGGAGGCCAATCGTCTTGCTGGCGAGCATGGTTTTGGTCGCCTTGACATCATTGAGAATCGTGTGGTTGGAATTAAAAGTAGGGAGATTTATGAAACCCCTGGCTTGTTAATGCTCATTCGTGCTCATCAGGAATTGGAGAGTTTGACGTTGGCGGCAGATGTGCTGCGCACCAAACATCAGTTGGAGAGGCAATGGGCTGATCTTGTTTATCAGGGGCTTTGGTTTGGACCCTTAAAGGATGCCCTTGATGGTTTTATTGATCGCACTCAGACTTATGTGAATGGGGTCGTGCGTCTTCGTCTTCATAAGGGCAATGTCACCGTGATTGGGAGAAGTTCTCAATCAAGCAGTCTTTATATGCCGCAATTGGCTACTTATGGCAGTGAAGATGATTTTGACCACAAGGCTGCAGAGGGCTTTATTTATATCTGGGGTCTTCCTATTCGTCTCTGGTCAGCAGCAAGGCGTGGCGGACGTTGATAAGAATCTAGGCCTAGGCGGCTCGCTGCGACTCGCTTTGTTCGTTGGCTTGCCACCTGGCGCGCAGTAGAGAAGGCAGTCTCATCGGATGGCGTCCTTCTAATTTGATCGGATCAGTTGAAGTCTTCCCGTTTTGAGATTGGGCAAGCAATCGATAGCTTTCCAGTAAAGGCTCTAGACGTTGTTGAAACTTTCTTTCGAAGACCTCTGGCAATTCTGCCAATAGCTTTTCGTATTCTTGTAGTTGATTCTCAAGCTCAAGGATTCTTTGATCAAGTAGTTTTTGTTTTGCAAGATGAATATCGATTTGATCAGTATTGGCTTGATTAATTGCTTGCACCACTTCGTTCACATCCGGATTGTCGGCCGGACGTGAGTTGATTTCTGGGTTTCTCCTTAAGGGAGTGGCTGGCTCGTGGGAACGTGAGAACATCCCTGGAAGCTAGCTCCCAGGGATATGTAAAACAAGCCTATCGATCAGGATTCAGTAGCTTCTGCTTCTTCTTTCTTCTCTGGCTCTGCTGTTTCACTGCTAGGAGCCACTCTTGGTGCAGGCAGTGGACCTTCTTGCTTAACGGTTAGGTAGCGAATGACGTCTTCGCTGAGACGCATGGCCTTTTCTAGGACTGCAACTTGCTTGCCATCACCATTGTGGCTGAGCTGCACATAGATGCCTTCCTTGTGCTTGGCAATTTGGTAGGCCAGGCGACGCTTGCCGCGCATTTGGTTGTCGAGCACCTCTGCTCCTGCTTCCGCAACCATGTCGCGGTATTTGGTGACATGGGTTTCGACTTCCTCTTCCGGGATGTCCGGACGGAGGATGTACATGGTCTCGTAGTAAGGCTTCTCACTCATGATTTTTTCCGACGGGGACTTAAGGCTCACAGTTGTGAGCGACGGATCCAATATTTTATCTCTTGGTGGTCAGTGATTTTTAGTAAAGCTGCATACGAACGGCTTGACTGATCCCTGGGAGGTCTGGCTCGCGGCCTCGTAAGCATTCGACGAGGGCAAAAATGAAAATGGCGAGAGCTGCTATCAGCACTGTGCTGGATAGGCTGCGGAAGATCAGACTGCCTCCAAGGGATCCTCCAAGGATGCCAAAGAACGCAAAACCAAGCACGCTTAACAGGATGCTTAAAACCAGAGCTTGCAGTGTGTTGAAGCGGAGGAAGTAGGGAATCTTCGGATTGCGCACCACAGCGAGGAACAGTCCCAAGAACAACAGCAGGCTGCCTAATCCGAATGGGATGACACCTTGAAGAATCATCAGAGGCACTGCTGGCAGCAGCAGCAACTGAAAAAGAACAGGTGGTAAATGCTCAAACATGGCTTTCCCGAATGGAAGCGCATCACTCCATGGAATCAGGTAGAGCAGGATTCCCAGCAACCTTTGCCAGACAGGGATCAGCATGAGTGCTCAATGATTGATATGAAGCTAAGTGTTTAGCCAGGCTTGAGCTGCTTTTCTCATTTCATCTACGGGAACTTGGCTGTTGCTGCTCCATTGCCTTAAAGAGGCGGCACCCTGTTGGACAAGCATCTCAAGCCCATCAATGCACTGGCATCCCTGTTGATTGCCTAGCTGCAACCAGGCTGTTGGCCTTGGCGTGTAAATCAGGTCATACAAAGTTGTCTTTGGGTTGAGGTTCTGCCAATTTTCTTCTCCCAGCGGCATTTGTTGGGGTGGCTTGGTTGCGTTGCTTGCTTCGCCGCTTGGAGCCATGCCTACGGGGGTCGTATTGATTACCAAATCGGCTTGGCCTAGTTCTTTCAGTTGATTGGAGTCGTTCTGGAGAATTCCTTGCAGGACAGTTGAAGTCTCTGTTGATGTTGCGTTGGCTTGGTGGGATTTCAGAGTTGTCAGGAAGGTTTGTAAGGCATCGGCTCGACGTCCAACCACAGTGATTTGGGCAAGGTTCAGTTGTTGGAGTCCAGCGACTACAGCGCGGGCGCTGCCACCGCAGCCCAGCACGACGGCATGAGCTCCATGCCATGACCGATCGCCTGCTTGTAATGGCGCCAGAAAGCCACTGACATCAGTGTTGTCGCCAGTCCAGCCGCCTTCTGGATGGGGCACGAGAGTGTTGACAGCCCCTAGCTGTTGGGCCAGTGGGCTGAGTGTTTTACAGAGTTCAACAACACTTTGCTTGTGCGGGATGGTGACATTGAGTCCCAGGCAATTGATGGCATCAAGGGCCTTCAAGACAGTGGCTAGATCCTTGGTTTCGCATGGCATGGCTAGATAGCACCAGTCCAGATTCATCGCAGCGAGCGCAGCGTTGTGCATCACTGGCGATAAGGAGTGGTTTACCGGCCGGCCGATGAGGCCGATGAGGCCAGTGGTACCGCTGATCATGTCTATGGCTTTTCGACATTGAGACCAGCCTGCCGGGTCAGCTGTTCGGGAACCACACCTCGCCTGTCAGTGGCCTCACTACCGAGGATGCATCTGTTCAAGAAAGACATTTTTAGGAGGCGGGCGTCAATGGGAAAGGTTGTAGGCATTGACCTTGGAACCACGAACAGCTGCGTGGCTGTCATGGAGGGCGGCAAGCCTGTCGTGATTGCCAATGCTGAAGGTTTCCGCACGACGCCCTCGGTCGTTGCATATACCAAAAACCAGGATCAGCTTGTTGGCCAGATCGCCAAGCGGCAGGCGGTGATGAATCCTGATAACACCTTCTATTCCACCAAGCGCTTTGTTGGCAGGCGTGTGGATGAGGTGAATGAAGAGTCGAAGGAGGTCAGCTATGGGGTCGAAAAGGCTGGTTCGAATGTGAAGTTGAAATGTCCGGTCCTTGATAAACAGTTTTCCCCTGAGGAAGTCAGTGCCCAGGTGCTGAGAAAGTTGGCGGAAGATGCAGGCAAGTATCTCGGCGAGACTGTTACTCAAGCTGTCATTACTGTGCCGGCTTACTTTAATGATTCCCAGCGTCAAGCCACCAAAGATGCAGGCAAGATTGCTGGTCTTGAGGTGTTGCGAATCATCAATGAGCCAACAGCGGCAGCGCTTGCATATGGTCTTGACAAGAAGAGCAATGAGAGGATTCTTGTTTTTGACTTAGGCGGTGGAACTTTTGATGTCTCGGTACTGGAAGTAGGAGATGGTGTCTTTGAGGTCTTATCAACTTCAGGCGATACTCATCTTGGTGGTGATGATTTCGACAAGGTAATTGTTGATCATTTAGCCGCAACATTTAAGTCTAACGAAGGCATTGATCTGCGCCAGGATAAGCAGGCTCTTCAGCGGCTTACTGAAGCGGCAGAGAAGGCGAAAATTGAGCTTTCCAATGCCACACAGAGTGAGATTAATCTTCCGTTTATTACTGCTACTCCCGAGGGTCCAAAGCATCTCGATCTGACGCTTACAAGAGCCAAATTCGAAGAGTTGGCTTCAAAGTTGATTGACCGTTGCAGGGTTCCTGTTGAACAGGCGTTGAAAGACGCCAAGCTTTCTTCTGGCGAGCTTGATGAAATCGTCATGGTTGGCGGTTCAACCCGTATGCCAGCTGTTCAGGAGTTGGTGAAGCGTGTTACCGGCAAAGATCCCAATCAAACTGTTAATCCCGATGAAGTTGTTGCAGTAGGCGCTGCTATTCAAGGTGGCGTTTTAGCTGGCGAAGTTAAGGATATTTTGCTGCTTGATGTCACTCCTCTTTCCTTGGGAGTTGAGACTCTTGGCGGTGTAATGACGAAGATGATCACTCGAAATACAACGGTTCCAACCAAGAAAGGAGAAACCTATTCCACCGCTGTGGATGGTCAGACAAACGTGGAAATTCACGTGTTGCAGGGAGAGCGTGAAATGGCTTCTGATAACAAGAGCCTTGGCACATTCCGTCTTGATGGCATCCCTCCAGCGCCCCGAGGCGTACCTCAGATTGAGGTGACTTTTGATATTGATGCCAATGGCATTCTTAGTGTCACTGCAAAGGATAAGGGAAGTGGTAAAGAGCAAAGTATTTCGATTACTGGTGCTTCAACACTTTCTGAAAATGAGGTCGACAAGATGGTGAAAGAAGCTGAGGCGAATGCTTCAGTTGATAAAGAGAAGCGTGAGCGCATTGACCTTAAGAATCAGGCCGAGACGCTTGTTTATCAAGCTGAAAAGCAACTTGGTGAATTAGGTGACAAGGTTGATGATGACGCGAAGGCGAAGGTTGAGGAGAAGCGCGTCAAACTTAAGGAAGCTACTGAAAAGGATGACTTCGATTCCATGAAGTCTTTGTTGGAAGAGCTCCAACAAGAGCTTTATGCGTTAGGCGCTTCTGTTTATCAGCAAGCCGGTGCAGCTGAGGCTGCCGCGACGGGTGCTGATCCAGCAGGTGCTGATCCCGCAGGTAGCAGTGCAGCCGGCGATGATGTTATCGATGCTGAATTCACAGAGACGAAGTAAGTTAATCCACTTAAATGGCCATTAAGTTGGCCATTTAAGTAACATTTGAATTCGCTTGTTGACCCAGGAGCATGCATTGAACTCTGCTCTGAATGAGCAGCCAATGATTGTTTGAACTTCATCGCAATTTAACTGACTAGCCGCTTGTTTTAAGTTGCTCTCCCACCCATTCTGCAGTTGCTGGTGCCAATAAGACGCCATTGCGATAATGCCCTGTTGCCAGAATTAAGCCTGGTTCGAGTGTTTCAAGTAGCG
>CATBLW010000108.1 GCA_949486985.1 Prochlorococcus marinus str. MIT 9215 | reverse complement strand
CTAATCCAGGCTTGATGGATTGGTTTGAATTTGTTGCCTGATAACAATGCCATTTGCTGCCATTGATTGGTTGCTTGAATTAGAAAAAAATACTTTGATCTTCATTAAAAATTTGCTCCTTGTTTTGAGTCGCAATCCTGCCTGGTATTTTCGTTACTTGGCTTTTATTGTTTGGGCTTAGGTGTTCACTTTTTCGTTCATGAGATGTTGATTGGCGTTGGGTTGATTGTTGTTCCTTTTGGCCGCAATAGTGAACATTGGCTCGGCCTTTATTGACTTTTGTCTTGTCAGGCTTGCGCAGGATCATGATTTGGTGTGATCTTTGCCGGCCGGCAGAGTCGGCTGAGCTTCTAAACGGTCGATCTTTGATGCCGAAACTGGTGCCGATGTGGATGGTCAAGAACTGTGTTTTCCTTCTCAATCTGATTGGCTTGCACACGGCGGCCTTGCATTCTTCTGCAGTCTGTTTCGTGGCTCAAACTTCGCCGTTACAACAGGGGACTGCGCAATTTTGAGTGCTGCATTCACAGCCATTGCGATCCAGGTCGCTTGGTTGTTCTGCGTATATCCAGTTGTTTCTCCCATACAGGCAGCCCGCCAAACTCAGTAGGGTTACGCCAGCAGTCTTGAGATTGCTGCGCGGTCGGCGAGTTCTGAATGCGCCTCAGCTGCTTGATCAGCTATTGAACCCTTAAGGAGCAAGACGCTTTTGGACACAATTGAAGCCGATGTTGTGATTGTTGGTGGTGGACCCGCTGGCTGTACGTGTGCGCTGTATACCTCCCGCGCCGATCTCAAGACGGTCTTGCTCGACAAGAACCCAGCTGTTGGCGCTTTAGCCATAACCCATCAGATCGCTAACTATCCAGGCGTTGATAGCGAAATGAGTGGAGAAGCCTTGTTGGCTTTGATGCGCGATCAGGCTGTCACCTATGGCACCGATTACCGGCGTGCACAGGTTTTTAGTGTTGATGTCAATGGAGAGTGGAAGACCGTTTACACCCCTGAAGGCACGTTTAAAGCACGGGCTTTAGTTGTTGCTTCTGGTGCCTTGGGCAGGCCAGCTTCCTTCAAGGGCGAAGCCGAATACCTCGGACGTGGAGTTAGCTATTGCGCCACTTGTGATGGAGCCTTTTACAAAGGTCGAGAAGTTGCCGTTGTCGGCTTCAACAAGGAGGCGATCGAGGAAGCTCAGGTGCTTACGAAATTTGCTTCTACCGTGCATTGGCTGACAGCCAATGATCCTTCTGCTGATGATCAAGAAGCCAAGGAGTTAATTGCTCAACCCAATGTCAAGCATTGGAGTCGTTCAAGATTGATGTTGATTGAAGGAGATGATGGAGGGGTGACGGGAATTAACGTAAAAAATCGCAGCAATGACACGGAGGAGTCTTTGGCTGTTGAAGGCGTTTTTGTTTATATGAGTGGTTCCAAGCCGATCACAGATTTTCTGGGCGATCAAGTCGCCTTGAAAGAGGATGGCGGTGTGGTGGTTGATGACTTCATGGCGACAACGGTTGACGGGGTTTGGGCTATAGGCGACATCCGCAATACAGCTTTTAAACAAGCGGTTGTTGCAGCAGCTGATGGATGCATAGCGGCAATGGCAATTGATCGATATCTCAATAGCCGCAAGTCGATTCGTGTTGATTGGGTTCATCAATAAACCCTGGAGTTCATATCTCTTTTTGTTTCGTTCGTGGTTAGTTGCGTATTTTGTTGACTGTTATCAAATATCTGATGTATTGAGAATTCGCCGCCTTTTGGCATTTGCTTATTACCTCTCTTGCTGCCATGAATGATATTTGATTCATTCACTTAGGCCTTCGATTTTGCGCTATGGCCACATTGCATTGCATACGGAAGGCATTTCATTGGCAAGAATCGCTTTGCATTGCAGAGCAACATCTCGATGCTCCTTCTGGGTTCCATTGGCGGATCTG
>CATBLW010000107.1 GCA_949486985.1 Prochlorococcus marinus str. MIT 9215 | reverse complement strand
ATGGTGGCCATATCCGGGTGAATCATTCCCGAACCTTTGGCCATCCCGCCAATGCGCACGATGCGGCCTTCAATCTCCGCCTCAACAGCGATCTGCTTGTCCACCAAATCCGTGGTGAGGATCGCGTTTGCAGCCGCCGAACCGCCATCCACGGCCAAAGCCTCCACGAGCGTGTCCAGACCAGCCAGCAACAGCTGCATCGGGATCGGCACGCCAATGACGCCCGTGGAGCAGATCAGGACCTGATCACTCGCCAGGCCCAGTCGGTCAGCCAGGACTTGAGTGGCACGCTGACTATCGATCAGGCCACGGTCTCCGGTGCAGGCATTGGCCTGGCCGGAATTGATCAACACAGCTCTGCAACATCCCTCGCTGGCTTGCAACCGCTCAGCACAGAGATCCACACAGGCCGCCCGCACCATCGAGGTGGTGAAAGTACCAGCACAGACGGCACCCTGCGGCGCCAGCACCAGAGCCAGATCCGGCTTTCCGGAGTCCTTGAGACCAGCGGTGATGGCGGCGGCCTGAAAACCACAGGGAGCAGTAACACCGCCTTCAATGAGCGACCAGCTGGAAGATTGCGCCATCGAAGGACTGAACAAGCGATCCACACGGCTTATTCAAAACGTCCATGCGCCGCTGTGAACAACGCGTTAGTTACAGACTGGAATCAGTCATCGAGCACTGGCACTTGAGTGCAACATCCTCCTGGCACGGTGCGCAGCACCGCATCGGTCTAACCGGTGGCATCGCCAGCGGCAAAAGCAGCGTTGCGCACTATTTGCAAGAGCTTGGGATTGTGGTTCTAGATGCCGACCGCTACGCCCATGAAGCACTCAAGGCTGGAAGTCAGGCCTCGGAGGCAGTGCTGAACCGTTATGGACGAGAGGTTGAAGTTGAACCCGATTACGACATCGAGCAAAGCGCAGGTCAACGCAGCATCAATCGCCGAGAACTGGGCAGGATCGTCTTCAACAACCAAGAAGAACGACGATGGCTCGAGCAAATCATCCATCCGATGGTCCGTGCACGCTTTGAACACGAACTGGCGAAGCATCCAAAGACTGCAACCGTCGTGTTGATGATTCCACTTCTGTTTGAAGCAGATCTCACAGAGCTCGTCTCCGAAATCTGGGTCGTTCACTGCCTACCGGAACAACAGCTTGAGAGGCTGAAGCAGCGTGACAGTCTCAGCACGGCCGAGGCCAAAGCAAGAATCAACGCTCAATGGCCAATGAGCCGGAAATGCGAACAGGCCGACCTGCTGCTTGACAACTGTTCAGCATCAATCCGCTGGGAAAGACAGATCCAGGCAAGGCTTGCGCTCATCAATCCCCACAGCGCTTGATCTCCTAAGACTTGAACTCTGAAAACGATCAGTGCATCCAACAACATTCAAATCAGACGATTGAAACGAGCTCGGAGTCACACTCAGCGAATGATGGCAGGATTCGATTGATCAGATCGATCGAACCGATGAGCTTCTTCCGCCAGATCGTCGCATTGAGTTCCTGCCTGACAATCTCATTGGCAGGAACTGCTCCGGTTTTTGCTAACTCCCAGAAAGCCACCATCCAAGAAATCCTCGACGGAGACGAACTGTTCATCGACGGTCAAAAAGCCAAAGTCGAAGAAAAAGCCCAGTCACCGGAAGTCATTAGCACAGGTCTGAGCCGCGGCCAAATTGCCTTCAGCGGCGGAGCTGTCGGTCGAATCAATCGCCAATCCCTGCTCAAGCTCGGGAGCAGTTGCTTTCTCCTGAACAGGGGCCAAATTCTGATCTCAGGACGTCAGGACGGTTGTACAGCCTCAAGCCGATTGAGCGTTCGCGGCACCAATTACGTTCTGAAAGTGAGTGATGACGGCAGTACAGATCTCGCTGTGCTCGAAGGCTCCGTTGAAGTGTCGGACAACAGCGGTGAGCAGGAAGCCGTCACTGTTGAAGCAGGCCAGCGCCTGCGGCTCAGCCCTGCGGGAGTGGTGATTGGACTGCTGCAATTGGCCGCCGGGGACTACCAGAGAATCCTTGATGGTCCCCTTTTCATTGGCTACAAAGCGCCCTTGCCTGGATTGGCCGATCTCAGGCGTTATCTAAATCTGAATGTGCCTGGTTTACGCATCCCCAGCCTGCCGGGCAGACAGATCCGAATCACACCCAACCTACCGAGCGTGCCCAGCCCAGTTCGTTTCTTCTGATGACCTGATCATCCCAACTCCATGCAACATGGCGGATGAGAACCACTTCCAGTAGGGCCAGAACAAGCATCGCGATCACGCTGTTTGGCCTGCTCTGTGGTGGCCTCAGCGGCTGGCCACCCGCTCTGTGGCGCAGCTGGTCCAAAGACATCAGTGATCAAATCACACTCTGGGCAGGGCCCAGCAGTCCTCCGGCAGAGGTGGTGGTCATCGCCGTGGATGATGCTTCTCTACAGCAGGCACGCTGGGTTCAGCATGAAGCCGATCCTGCCCCCTGGAGTGAAGGGCTCGACCGTTGGCCATGGCCAAGAGCGACCTACGGGCAACTGATTGAACGCGTCATCGCCGCTGGCAGTCGTGGTGTAGCGATCAATGTGCTGTTTGCTGGGCAAAGCATGTATGGCCCTGAGGACGATGCCCGCTTCGCACAAACGCTGAAACGACACAGTTCCGCTGTGGCTCTGGCCGCCGAGATGATGGAACCGATTGATCGCCAGGGGGCTGGTGGTCTTTCCCTCGAGCCCCCCGCATCAAGCTTGCTGGATGCCCTTGGCGGTCTGCCCCATCTGGGCCTCACCAACATGCTCAACGCCGAAGACGGCAGCATCGGCCCCCATCCAGAAGCCTATGGACAACGGGTTCTACGGCCCTACGGCTTCAAGTTGCAGCAATCCCTCCCCTCCGCCCTACTGAAGGTCGCAGGACTAAAACCACCTCCCGATCAAGCCGATCGTTCGTTGCGTTTGTATGGACCGGAGGGAACGATCACCCGACTATCAGCCTGGGAAGTGCTGGACCCGCTGCGCTGGCACAATCACCCGCTGCGATCCAGGCTCCCAGACAGCCTGGTGCTGATCGGTCCGACTCTGGAAGATAACCAGAGCGGCCAGTCCACTCCCTTTGGGACCCTGTCGGGAGTCGAACTGCTGGCCACAGCAACCGCCAACGACATCGATGGCAGCGGCCTGCGGCAATGGCCACAGCAACCCTGGCAGAAAGCTCTATTGAGCGCTGCCTGCAGTTGGCTGATTGCCTATTTGGCCACGAGGCGACTCACCCTTCGCTGGCGGCTGGTCAGCTGCTCACTCGGCTTGATCTGCCTCCTTCTGATCAGCATCATCACGCTTGTAAAACACCAGACCGTGCTGCCTTTACTGGCACCAAGCGCCGGGGTTGTTGGTCTGGCATCGGCAGTCGCCGTAAGCACTTTTTGGCGTGAAGAGCAGGAGCGTCGACGGCTCCGCCAGACCTTTGAGCGCTACGTGGCACCAAGCGTGGTCCAGGAAATCCTCAAAGACCGCGACAGCGCCGAAGGCATTCTCAGGGGCAAGACACTTGCGGTGACAGTCCTGTTCAGTGACCTCGAGGGATTCACGGCCCTGACCCGGGAACGGTCCCAGCAAGGCCGCAGCGAGGACCTCATCCATCAGCTGAATCGCTACTTGGGGCGGATGGTGGAGGTGATCACCGAGCATGGAGGCACGGTCGACAAGTTCATCGGCGATTGCGTCATGGCCGTTTTTGGATCACCCGTCAGCCGAGGGACTGAGCTGGAAGCCAGGCAGGCAGTTCGTTGTGCGCAGACCATGCGTGAGGCCCTAGAAGAGCTGAATCAGGATTGGACAGAGAAGGGCCTGGATCCGCTCAGCTGTGGCATTGGTCTGGCCAGCGGGAAAGCGGTTGTTGGCCAGATCGGCAGTCCACAACGCATGGACTTCACCGTGATCGGCGACACGGTCAATCTGGCAAGCCGCCTGGAATCACTGACCAGAACGCTCGAAACGCCAATCCTGATGGATGAGCAAACTGCACTCCTTGCTGGGACCGAGATCGCCACAGACAATCTCGGTGAACAGACGATCAATGGAATGGATCGATGCCAGGTCTATCGACCCAGGCTCAGCCCTTGAGTTTCTGGCTGAGAATCTGGTTGGCGAGCTTGGGATCGGCCTTGCCACCAGTCTTTTTCATCAGCTGGCCGACAAAAAAGCCCTGAAGCTTGGTCTTGCCACCTCGAAATGCCTCCACTTCATCGGGATGAGCCGCGAGAAGCTCCTCAACAATGGCAGTGATCGCCGCAGGGTCGCTGATCATGCCCAGACCGCGTTCGTCCACGATCGTCTTGGGTGAACCGCCCTTTTCGAGCAGTTCAGGGAGAATTTCCTTGGCGATCTTGCCGCTGATCTTGCCGCCATCGATCAGCTTCACCATCTCCGCCAGCTGATCAGGACGGAAAGGAAGTTCTGCGTAGCTCAGACGATTGCTGTTCACATGAGCAGCAATATCTCCAGTGATCCAATTGGATGCGAGCTT
>CATBLW010000106.1 GCA_949486985.1 Prochlorococcus marinus str. MIT 9215 | reverse complement strand
TTGGAATTGAATGCTTGGTTGTAAGTCTTGCTTGTCATGCACGGTTTCAAGGCTTGATTCAATGCTTGAAAACTGCCAAGGATTGAAAACTACCAAGGCTTGAAAGCTGCCAAGGCTTACAGCCTCTCCATGTGGAGAAGGACCGTTGAGAACCAACGTCGAGAACCACTCCAGAGAAGTACTCCGGAGAAGTACTGCGGAGAACCACTGAATGGTTAAAACCTCAAACTGAGCAAAACTTCAGCTCTCCAGCGAAGGCCTTTCCCGGCGGCGCTGCTTGAGCAATCCCCGCTGTTTCTTGGCTTGGAGGCGCCGCTTCACCGCTCCTCGACTCGGTTTAGTCGCACGTCGAGCTGGTGGTGGAGGCTGCAAGCCCTCACGCAAAAGATCTGCAAGCCTGCTCAGCGCCTGTTGTCTGTTCTGCCACTGAGAGCGCTGCTCTGCAGCCACAACGCTGAGGCAACCATTCACCAAACGCTGTTCAAACCGCTTGAGCAGTCGTTGCTTCTGAAATGGACCCAAGACAGTCGACGCAGCCAAGTCCAAAACCAACTCAACGCGAGAGTCGGTGGTGTTCACTCCTTGTCCCCCAGGACCAGACGATCTAGAGAATCGCCACTGCAATTCCGCAGCAGGAATGACCAGCCGTTTGTTGATCGGTAGATCTTGCGCCATAACCCCACGCTGACATCCAAAACCGATGAGGGACTTAGCTAGTGATCAGCCAAACCAAGCAAACCTGTCCATGGGCAGCCCTTCTACAAGCACAAGCGGCTGGATTGATGAGCATCACCTGGGTGTGCGCTATGGCCTAGAAGGCCGAATCCTGGTGGATGAACACAGTCCGTTCCAGCGGATCACCGTGATCGAAAGCAGCCGCTATGGCAAAGGGCTTTTACTCGACGGCTGCTGGATGACCGCCGAACACCAGGAACGCCACTACCACGAATCTCTGGTCCACCCTGCGCTCTGTAGTGCTGCTCAGCTCGAACGGGTCCTGGTGATCGGTGGCGGTGATGGCGGCACAGCTCGAGAGTGCTTGCGTCATCAAGAGGTCAAACAGCTCGAGATGGTTGAAATCGATCGCCGCGTGGTTGAACTCAGCCAGGAACATCTGCCCAGCCTTGGAGGCAGCGCTTGGAGTGATCCCCGGTTGCAGCTCGAGATTGGCGATGGAATCGCTTGGGTCGCCAATGCAGCTGACTCCTCCTACGACGTCATCCTTGTCGACGGCTCCGATCCTGCAGGCCCAGCCGAAGGCCTCTTCAACAAGGCCTTCTTCGAACATTGCCGGCGCATCCTCAAGCCTGGTGGCATTTTCGCGACCCAAAGCGAATCGCCGGAAGCCTTCCAACAAGTGCACATCGATATGGTTCGACTGATTCGTAAGGTTTTCGGTTATGCCGATCCTCTCTATGGCTGGGTGCCCATGTATCCCAGCGGTTGGTGGAGCTGGACATTCGCTGCCACCGATAGCAACCGTTTCCGCAACCCCAAACCAGAACGGGTGAAGGCCATTGCCCCAAGCTGTGAAATCTGGAGTCCTCGCTGGCAACAAGGTGCCTTTGAAGCGATGCCGGCCTTCATTGAACGGGAACTGATCTCATGAACGCACAGGCCAATAGCCCTGAAACCAAGTTCGACACGGAAGGCGCCATTTTCATGGCGGCCCAACGCGACCCCGCAGGTTGCAGCATCGGGATGTATGGCGTTCCCTACGACGGCACCACATCCTTCCGGCCTGGCAGTCGCTTTGGGCCAAGCGCCATTCGCGACGTCAGCAATGGTCTTGAGACTTACTGCCCCCAACTCGATCGCGATCTCGAAGACATTGACTTCGCCGACCTTGGCGCTATCGACATTCCCTTCGGCGCCCCTGAGCCAGTTGTTGACGCCGTTCAAGAAGCAACCAAACGGGTACTGAATCTTGGACTCAAACCGCTGATGCTGGGCGGAGAGCACTCGATCAGCTCCGGTGCTGTTGCCGCCGTTAGTCAGCGTCATCCCGATCTCATCCTGGTGCAATTGGATGCCCATGCAGACCTCCGCCAGGAATGGCTTGGGTCGCAACACAGTCATGCTTGCGCCATGCGCCGCTGCCTCGAGGTGCTGCCCAGCGGAGAGCTACTGCAATTGGCTATTCGCAGTGGCAGCCGTGAAGAATTTCAAGAGCTGCATCGAAAACAACGATTGATACCTCATATCCAAGGCCAACCAGCCGAAGGTTTAGCCAAGGCCCTCGCTCCTCATCGCGGTCAGCCCATTTATCTCACAGTCGATTTGGATTGGTTTGATCCAAGCCTTCTGCCTGGAACAGGTACACCAGAGCCTGGAGGTTTTCTTTGGCAAGATTTTGCTGCCGTGGTTGATGTCCTACGTGAGCATCAGCTTGTTGCTGCCGACGTGGTGGAGCTTGCCCCTCAACTCGACACCTCGGGCGTCAGCAGTGTTGTGGCAGCAAAAGTGACCCGCAGCCTGCTGTTGCTGCTTGGTGATCGTGAGAACTGTGCTCAAAATGAGCCACCATCAGGATGATCTCAGCAGATTGAGATCGGTTCTGAACGCAAGTAGGCGATCAGCCTCTTCCTCTGCTTAAAGATCTCCAGCAACGGAACCAACCAAGGAGCGACCGAGCTCAAGCTGGCGATCCATCGGAGGTCTTGTCGAATTCTCATCAAGTCTTGGCAGGCGCGGAGCTTGATGCGTCCAGTGATGACAGACAGCAAATTGAGCCAACTCAGGATGCACGCTGATGGATCGCAGACGACACCACCCCACTGAAGCGGCATTGCCTTGAGAGCTGCCTTGAGCGCTGGCTTGAACACTGCCTGGAACACAGTGCTGACAAGTTCCACAAGAGGCTTTTGTCGACACTGGCACCCCCCGAAGAATGCCCACGGTAATGACAGTTGACTTATCAGACACATAAGTTCCTCAAATCTCCGGCTTTCCTTCCACTTCTGCAAAAGATCGACAACACAACCGTCAGCCTCCATAAGATTTTCCCGACAGCTCAACCAGTCCATGGATCTGCAACACACGTCGGATCTGCAACACACGCCCCTGCATGAACTCTGTGTGGAGGCCAAAGGGCGAATGGTTCCCTTTGCTGGTTGGCAGATGCCTGTTCAATTCTCAGGGTTGATCGATGAGCATCAGGCGGTGCGCCAGCACGCTGGCATGTTCGACATCTCCCATATGGGAGTGCTTCGGCTCGAAGGCAACAACCCCAAAGACGCGCTGCAAAAACTGGTGCCATCAGATCTGCACCGCATCGGCCCAGGTGAAGCCTGCTACACAGTTCTGCTCAACGAATCAGGCGGCATCATCGACGACCTGATCATTTACGACCTGGAGTCCACGCCAACAGCTGGAGCTGATCCAATCGCAAGCGAAGCTCTTTTGCTTGTCATCAACGCAGCCTGTGCCGACAACGACACCAGTTGGTTGCGGAAACACCTGGAACCCGACGGCATCAAAGTCTCTGATGCCAAAGGCGATGGCGTTTTGATCGCCTTGCAAGGGCCTGAGGCCAGCACAATTCTTGAAGGCTTAATCGGCCATTCCCTGGCCAGCTTGCCCCGCTTCGGCCATCGCTATCTGCAACTGAACAACCTGAATAGCGAACCGGCTGAGGAGGTTTTCATCGCCCGGACGGGCTATACCGGCGAAAATGGCTATGAGCTGCTGCTTCGAGCAGACGCTGGCCGCGCCCTTTGGCGTCAACTGCTTGAAGCAGGAGTGACGCCTTGTGGACTTGGGGCTCGCGACACCCTGCGGCTTGAAGCCGCCATGCACCTCTATGGCCAAGACATGGACGTGACAACAACACCCTTCGAAGCCGGGCTTGGCTGGTTGGTCCATCTGGAAATGCCAGCCCCATTCATCGGACGAGCCGCTCTGGAACAACAGCTCACGACAGGGCCGAATCGACGGCTGATAGGCCTGAAACTGCAAGGGCGAGCCATTGCCCGCCATGGATATCCCGTTCTGAATAACGGCGCAGTCGTTGGAGAGATCACCAGCGGCACCTGGTCACCCAGCCTGAGTGAGGCCATTGCGCTGGCCTACGTACCAACAGAACTGAGCAAGATTGGCCAGGAACTCAAGGTTGAAATCCGCGGCCAGAACCAACCAGCAACAGTGGTGAAGCGCCCCTTCTATCGCCCGGGCAGTCGTACGCAATCGGAAACCAAATAGCTCGACACCAAAGGCCTTCAGAAGCCCTTGTGAGAAACTCGCATGTCTTCCTGAAGCCTTTCCCATGCGCAGCAACGGTTGCGGCGAGCTGCGCAGTCAGCACATCGCCTCCAACGTTCAGCTGTGTGGCTGGGTTGATCGCAGTCGCGACCACGGCGGCGTGATCTTCATCGATCTACGTGATAGCAGCGGAACGGTGCAAATCACGGTGGACCCTGATCAAGGCGCTGAACTCTTCAATATCGCCGAGCATCTGCGCAATGAAACGGTGCTCCAAATCAGCGGACGGGTCAGACCCCGTCCTGATGAAGCCATCAACAACAAGCTCGGGACAGGGGAGATCGAAGTCCTCGCCGAGAGCCTCAACGTGCTGAATCCCGTGACAGGCACCCTGCCCTTCACGGTTTCCATTCACGACGAAGAACCGGTCAAAGAAGAACTACGCCTGCGCCATCGCTATCTCGATCTACGGCGAGAGCGCATGCGGCGCAACCTGCACCTCCGACACGCCACCATCAAGACAGCACGACGTTTTCTTGAAGACGAAGGCTTCATCGAGGTGGAGACACCTGTGCTGACACGATCCACTCCAGAAGGAGCCCGCGACTACTTGGTCCCTTCGCGGGTATGTGGAGGCGAATGGTTTGCCTTGCCCCAGTCCCCACAGCTGTTTAAACAGTTGCTGATGGTTGGCGGCCTGGAGCGTTACTACCAAGTCGCACGCTGCTTCCGAGACGAAGATCTGCGTGCTGATCGACAACCAGAATTTACGCAGCTGGACATGGAGATGAGCTTCATGAGCGAGGACGAGATCCTTGACCTCAATGAACGACTGATTGCAGCGATCTGGAAGGCAACAAAAGGAATCGATCTTCCACTCCCCTTCCCACGCATGACATGGCATGAGGCCATGAACCGCTATGGCACTGACCGGCCCGATACCCGCTACGGGATGGAACTCAATGACGTCAGTGACATTGTCAAGGATGTGGGCTTCAAAGTGTTCTCAGGTGCCGTTGCCGCTGGTGGTTCCGTGAAGTGCATCGTCGTTTCGGGAGGCAATGAGAGCGTTAGCAACGTGCGCATCAAGCCTGGCGGCGATGTGTTTAGCGAAGCCCAGACAGCTGGAGCCGGTGGCCTGGCCTTTATCAGAGTGCGCGAATCAGATGAAATCGACAGCATCGGCGCGATCAAAGACAACCTCAGCGACGAGCAAAAAACAGAACTGCTCACGCGCACAGGCGCACAAGCCGGCGACTTGATCCTTTTTGGCGCCGGAGACACCAGCACAGTCAATAAAGCTCTCGATCGTGTCCGGCAATACCTCGCTCGTGAGCTTGGTTTAATTCGCAGTGATCAAGACAACAGTGATCAAGACAACAACGCTTGGAACTTCCTCTGGATTGTGGACTTCCCCATGTTCGAATTCAATGCAGAAGCCAACCGACTCGAAGCGCTGCACCACCCCTTCTGCGCCCCTAACAAAGACGATCTCGGCGATGATGCCGCGGCATGGATGGAGCGTCTCCCTCAAGCTCGTGCCCAGGCCTATGACCTCGTTCTCAATGGCCTAGAGCTCGGTGGAGGCTCGCTGAGAATCCACAATTCCGAGCTGCAAAGACAGGTCTTGCAGACCATTGGCCTGGCCCTTGAAGAAGCCCAAGAGCAATTCGGTTTCCTGATCGATGCCCTCGACATGGGAGCACCTCCCCATGGCGGTCTTGCCTTTGGTATGGACAGAATCGTGATGTTGTTAGCGGGTGAAGACTCAATCCGCGACACGATCGCTTTCCCGAAAACGCAACAAGCCCGTTGCCTGATGACACAAGCTCCAGCCAACGTTTCCGAGCGCCAATTGGATGACTTACATGTCGCCAGCACCTGGAGCGATCCCGAATAGATTCAGCACATTCCAAGCTGCTGAGGCGATCTGTATCAACCCTGAAGGTATATCCACGCCTCCAGCCGGTGAAAACCAGCGCGCCTCAAAAACGGAATGCCAGAGTTCGCAGAAGTGGCAGTACTGATCTTGTACGCCTGTATCTACAAGATATCGGGCGCGTAGGACTGCTCACCAATGAAGAAGAAGTCACCCTGGCTCGGCTTGTCCAACGCCGAGAATCCCTGCTGAAACAGGAAAAGGAACTCGCTGTTGACCATGCGGCCATCCATGAGTTGCAGCAGCTGGAAGAACTGCAACGACGTGAAGCCAATCATTTCTGTCACTGGCCGACCAAACAGGAATGGGCAAAAGCAGCTGGACTCACTCTTGCTGCGTTGAACCAGAAGCTCGAGGCAGGCTTCCAATCCTGGGGAGCACTGACTGGCGTTGAACCAACAGAACTGAAGCGCAATCTGCGAGAAGGTCGACGGGCTAAGGATCAGATGATCCAGGCCAATCTGCGTCTCGTTGTCGCCGTAGCCAAGAAATACCAACAACGCGGCATGGAGTTGCTGGACTTGGTTCAAGAAGGAACCCTTGGACTCGAACGCGCTGTTGAAAAATTTGACCCCACAAGAGGCTTCCGCTTCAGCACCTACGCCTACTGGTGGATCCGACAGGGCATCACCAGAGCCATCGCAACCCAAAGCAGAACCATTCGCCTGCCAGTACACATCACAGAAAAACTGAACCGGATCAAACGGGTACAACAAGAGATCGCCACCAATCAGGGCAGGCTCGCCTCAATGAGCGACCTGGCTAAAGAGCTAGGGATCAGCGAAGAAACAGTGCGCCTAACGCTGATGAGAGTTCCGCGCTCCGTTTCTCTGGAAACACCTGTGGGGCGAGAACAAGACACGCAGCTTGGCGATCTCCTCGAAGATGGCCATGCCACCCCTGAACAGAAGCTCACCGACGATCAATTGCATAACGATCTGGAGATCTTGCTCAACGAGCTGAGCTCACGCGAAGCCACAGTGATCCGACGCCGTTTTGGCTTGGAAGATGACACACCTCATACGCTGGCTGAGATTGGCGAAGAAATGCAGTTATCCCGTGAACGGGTCCGCCAAATCGAAACCCGCGCCATTTCGAAATTGCGACAACCGCAACGGCGCTGCAAAGTGCGAGATTATTTTCAGAGTCTTGATTCCTGAGTCCAACCATCTCATCAACTGATGGTTCCAGCAGAGCCTCATCAGCAATCAACCAGTACGGCAGCTTCGATCAACCTCAATAGATCAACTGCTGAATTGGATAACGTCGAAAGACCTGGCTGGAAAGCGAGGTAATTTAAAGAGTCAACGCAGAGATCATGGCCAAGTTCGTCTTCGTAACCGGTGGGGTCGTATCAAGCATCGGCAAGGGGATTGTGGCCGCGAGCTTGGGACGGCTGCTCAAGTCTCGTGGCTACAGCGTCTCAATCCTGAAATTGGACCCATACCTGAATGTTGACCCGGGCACGATGAGCCCGTTTCAGCATGGTGAGGTGTTCGTTACCGAAGACGGCGCCGAAACAGACCTGGATCTTGGCCACTACGAACGCTTTACAAGCACGGCGATGTCACGCCTGAACAGCGTGACCACCGGCTCGATTTATCAAGCGGTGATCAATAAAGAACGGCGCGGCGACTACAACGGCGGCACCGTTCAAGTCATTCCTCACATCACGGGCGAGATCCGTGAACGGATTCATCGCGTCGCCGCAAACAGCGGTGTCGATGTGGTGATCACAGAAATCGGCGGCACCGTTGGTGACATTGAATCTCTGCCCTTCCTCGAAGCCATTCGTGAATTTAGTGGCGATGTTGGGCGTCATGACGTGGCCTACATCCATGTCACCCTGCTGCCGTTTATTGGCACATCGGGCGAACTCAAAACAAAACCCACCCAGCATTCCGTCAAGGAATTGCGATCAATCGGCATCCAACCCGATGTACTCGTTTGCCGTAGCGACCGACCGATCGATGAAGACCTCAAGAGAAAGATTGGCGGATTCTGTGGCGTGGCCCACAAAGCTGTCATCCCTTCACTCGATGCCGACAGCATTTATGCCGTTCCATTAGCCCTGGAAGACGAAGGCCTGTGCCGCGAAGTGCTCGATGCTCTTCAGTTGACTGACAACGAAAGCGATATGAACGAATGGGCACAGCTTGTTCACAAGCTGCGTAACCCTGGGCCGGCAGTCAAGGTTGCCCTCGTTGGCAAATACGTTCAGCTCAATGATGCCTACCTCTCAGTCGTTGAGGCACTAAGGCATGCCTGCATAGCCCAAGATGCTTCTCTTGATCTTCATTGGGTCTGCTCTGAACAGATCGAAGCAGAAGGGCCCGAGAAGCTCCTCAAAGGCATGGATGCTGTGGTCGTACCAGGTGGATTTGGCAACCGTGGCGTCGACGGAAAGCTCGCTGCCATTCGCTGGACAAGAGAACAAAGAGTGCCCTTCCTTGGGCTTTGCCTTGGCATGCAGTGTGCCGTGATCGAGTGGGCCCGAAACCTTGCTGGTCTGGCAGGTGCAACCAGCTCCGAACTCGACCCCGAGAGCAACCATCAAGTGATCCATCTGCTGCCGGAACAACAAGATGTTGTTGATCTCGGTGGCACCATGCGCTTGGGTGTCTATCCCTGCCGTCTGGCACCCAACACCCTTGGACAACGCCTCTATGGCGAAGAGGTTGTCTATGAGCGCCATCGTCATCGCTATGAATTCAACAACTCCTACAGGAATCTGTTTCTTGAATCCGGTTACACCATCAGTGGCACCTCTCCCGATGGGCGACTCGTTGAGCTGATTGAACTCCAAGGGCACCCCTTCTTCACCGCCTGCCAATACCACCCGGAATTTCTCTCCAGGCCCGGGCAGCCGCATCCCCTCTTCCAAGGGCTGATCGAAGCTGCCCAGCTACGGCTACCAGCTTCGCCAAATGAAGCGCTCCAACATCAGAGCCCAGCCAACATCGCTTCTAAAGAGCAGTCAAACCGCATGGCATGAACGGCAGCTTGCCGGTTGTTGAAACATTCCATTCCTTACAAGGGGAAGGCGTACATACGGGCCGCAGCGCCTTTTTTATCCGGCTTGCAGGCTGCACTGTCGGCTGCCCATGGTGCGACACGAAAAACACCTGGTCGGCCAAACAACATCCGGACATCCCTCTGGAAGAACTGGCTGCGCAGACAGCAGCGGCAGCCCAACATGGAGCGGCCTTTGTGGTGCTAACGGGTGGCGAGCCCCTGCATCACAACATCGATCCCCTCTGTAAGGCGCTGCGCAAATCCACTGCAAGCAATACCAAAAAATCCTTACCAATCCATCTGGAAACCAGCGGCGTGAATCCACTAAGCGGAAGCCCCAACTGGATCACCCTCTCGCCCAAGCGACATGCACCTCCCCATCCAGAGCTACTGGCTTACTGCAACGAGCTGAAAGTCGTCGTCCACAACGAAGCTGACCTTGAATTCGCTGAAGCCATGGCCTCTGAAGCTCTCAAAGCACGAAGAAAGTTCTCCCATAGCTCTACCTCTAGAGAGTGCTCAGCTCATGCCGCAAGCGATGAGCTATTGATGCTGATCCAACCCGGCTGGAACAACATCAAGGCCCAACAATTGGCCATCGAGTTTGTGCAAACTCATCAACAGTGGAGGCTGAGTGTTCAGATGCACAAATGGTTAAGCGTTCGCTGAAACCATGCATCCTGATCATCAGCCCAAGCTCAAAGCTTGATGGCCTGTCGCGTGCTGGCCTCCGATTTCCACAAGCGCCATTGCACCTCCAGCCCAATTGGGACATCAACAACAATCGGATAAGAGGGGTTGTAAGGCACCAAATAAGGCTGACTTTCCAAGCTCAAAAAGCTTTGCCGACTCGGCTCTCCAGGAGGACAAGCCATGCGAGTGGAGATCAACCTGACTGGACCTGAAACGCTAAATAGCACCCAGTCATCAGAACCGTTCAGACGCTGCATTGTTAATCCGTTGCCTACCAAACGCTGCTGATTGCAATCGAGCTGAACGTTTTGACCGACAATCAATTGAACCCGCCAATCGGCAGGATTTGAAGACACGGCAGGGTCAGAACTGCGAGGCAGCAATCCAGGAAGCTGAATCAGCCAACGTTGCTGATCTTGCGCAGGCAAGGGATAAGCAGTCAAATCAAGGCGTGGGATGGCCCCTACCGGTGCTGCTCCTGAAGTCGCTAGAAGGGCTAAAAGCCAAAACAAAGGCCTGGCCTGAATGAATACCGCCACGTCAACGTGCACAACAGAATGTCCAGCATGAGCGACTCCAAAACGATTGCCCTGCTCTCAGGCGGACTTGATTCGGCGACTGCCGCTGCTTTAGCCGTGGAAGCAGGTCAAACCGTGATTGGACTCTCCTTTGATTACGGCCAACGACATCGCAGAGAACTCAAGGCTGCAGAAGAACTCGCCGACTCATTAGGGCTGGCTGAACATCATCTGATCAATGTGAATCTGGCGGCCTGGGGAGGCTCATCGCTTACCGATCTCAAGCAAACAGTGCCCAGTGGCGGGGTCATCAAAGACGTCATCCCCAGCACCTACGTACCTGGACGCAACACAGTTTTCATTGCTATCGGACTGAGCCTTGGAGAAGCCCGAAAAGCCGATCGCTTGGTATTGGGAGTCAACGCTATGGACTACTCGGGTTACCCCGATTGCCGGCCGGACTATCTAGCAGCCTTCCAAACACTCGCCGATCTCGCGAGTAAGGCTGGCCGGGAGGGGGATGGTATCAAGCTCTGGGCTCCCCTCATGCACTGGAACAAAGTACAGATCGTGCAAGAGGCCCTGCGGCTGGGTGTACCCATCGAACGCACCTGGAGCTGCTACAGCGCTCAACAACAATCCTGTGGCGTCTGTGACAGCTGCCGCATCCGCGATGCAGCATTAAGCAAAGCCGGACGCAGCGATCTCTGCAGTCAGCAGCAACTGTGAACCAACCGCAACGAAAGCGATGCAACTGGCAGGAGCCAACATTCATCGCTGAACAGCTGGCAAAAACCTGGGGAGAAGCAGGGCTGGTGTGGCTGGATGGAGACGGCAGTGCACTAGGTCGCTGGGTAACCCTTGCTGCCGATCCCATCAATCAAGTCTGTTGCCATGGCCTGCCAGGCAGTTCGGATGCAACCAACCCATTTGAAGCCCTGCGGCATCTTGAACCAGGCCACTGGAGCGGCTGGTTGAGTTACGAAGCCGGCGCCTGGATAGAACCAAAAAATCCGTGGAAAGCAGATTCCATGGCCACGCTCTGGATGGCACAGCATGATCCAGTGCTGCGATTTGATCTGCAAAATCAGCAATTGTGGATTGAAGGCTGCGATTCAAATCGACTCCAAGCATGGATGAGCTGGCTAGAAGCCATCTCAAGCAAGGAAAAGCCTGCTGACGTCGAATCACAATTGCCAATCAAGGCCAATCGCCACAGAATTTCCGTCGATGCCTGGCAATGGCACACGAGCAAAACAAACTATGCCAACAATGTTGAACAAATCCAGGATTGGATTGGTCATGGCGATCTTTTCCAGGCCAATCTCAGCACCTGTTGCACAACAGAATTAACTGAAAACAACGCTGCCCTAGAGATCTTCCAAAAACTTCGTCGCCATTGCCCAGCACCCTTCGCTGGCCTTGTCATTGCTTCAGGAAAAGCCGCTGGAGAAGCTGTGATCTCAGCTTCTCCGGAACGATTCCTACATGTGCTGCCTACAGGAGAAGTGGAGACACGTCCGATCAAAGGAACCCGGCCGCGGCACCATCAAGCCGAGCAAGATGCAGATCTAGCCGCCGATCTGGTTTGCAGTAACAAAGATCGAGCCGAAAACGTGATGATCGTCGATCTCATGCGCAACGATCTGGGCAGAGTATGCCAACCGGGATCCATCACAGTGCCCCAGCTGGTGGGTCTCGAGAGTTACCCACAGGTGCATCACCTCACGTC
>CATBLW010000105.1 GCA_949486985.1 Prochlorococcus marinus str. MIT 9215 | reverse complement strand
CGCCGCACCTTGATGCGGGAATTGATCCCTAATCAGATCTGGAGTTTCGAACAACTTCAGGGGATCTATTACGTCGCCGTACCGATCCGCCTCACTGTTGTGAAGGTGCCTGGTGGGTTGATGTTGGTTAATCCGCTCCCCCCTACAGAGGAGCTGCGCCTCGAGTTGGCTGCCCTTGAAGCGCGACACGGCCCGGTGATCACGATTGTTCTGCCCACAGCATCAGGCCTTGAACACAAGTTGCCTTTGCCTGCTACGGCACGTGCATTCCCTAAAGCGGCGATATGGATCTGTCCTGGCCAGTGGACTTATCCCATTTCCTTGCCTTCTGCTTTGTTGGGAATTCCAGCAAAGCGAACCAAGTTGCTGTTGAAGCAGGGTTTCCCTCATCCTGAAACTTGCTCTTGGCTGCCTCTTGGCCCCCTGGATATTGGGCTTGGGCGATTTGAAGAGGTGGCTTGTTTCCATAAGCCTTCTGGAACTGTCTTGGTGACTGATGCCCTTGTGGGCATTGAGGCGGAGCCTCCTGAGTTGTTTGACCTTGATCCCACCCCGTTGCTGTTTCATGCAAGGGAACGAGGTGATCAACCTCTTGAAGATTCTCCAGAAGCACGCCGTCGTGGTTGGGCGCGGGTTGTGTTGTTTGCGACCTATCTCAAGCCTGGCCCTCTCAAGGTGGCTCCTTTGCAGGATGTTTTGCGTTATGCGTTTCGCCCTGGCGTGTTAACGCCTAAAGCGCATTTCGGGCTGTTTCCCTTTGCTTGGGATCCTGGTTGGGACGCAGCTGCTCAGGAGCTTCTCGGTCAGTCCGTTCCCAAGCTGCAGGTTGCACCTGTCTTGGAAAGACTGGTTCTTCCGAGAGCCCAGGATGTTTTGCTGGAGTGGTTGGATCAATTGCAAGACCTGAAGCGGGTGCGTTGGTTGTTGTCAGCGCACTTCAGTGATCTGGTGCCATTCTCGCCAGACCATATTCAGAATTTCAAAATTGAACTCACTTCCAAGCTCTGGGCACCAGGAGAAGGAAGCTGGAGTTTCTTGGATAGCGTTGATACCCGTCTCTTGGATTTGGGCGTGGTGCCCAAAGATCCATTGGCAGCAATTAAAGATTGAGGTCGTTGGGGTCAACCGCCATCGATTCATCGGCGAACAACGATTCTTCCAGCTCTTTGCGTTGTTCCATCTGACGAAGGAAATAGCCCGTCATCATTGCCGAAGCCAGCAAGCTGGCGAGATTATCTCGACTAGCCGAGACTTTCATCTCAAATTGTTCAGCGGGCAGCATGCCGAGCAGGCCTTGAACGTTGTGGCGAATGATGTCCTGAATATCTGTGCTTGCAGATTTGGCAACCCGTTGAAGCACATCAGGTGATTGGTCCTGAAGGTATTGGATCAGCCGATTGCCTTCCTGGCCGTCGTTGCTGTCGGTAGTCAGGAACTCGGGGTTGAACATCCCGTGTGCTGTTCGTTACATGGCAGACCCTATCGCAGTTGGGTCTTGTTTCCCAATGCTGTGCTGTAGAGGGAACCGAATGCGACCGAATTGGTTGAGAGGCCAATATCTCCAGATCGCTGTCCCGATCACGAGCTCTTCTGGTAGAGGCCCCCAAAGATGGGAATCGAGGCTCTCGTTGCGGTTGTCTCCCATTACCCAAAGTTGATGCTCTGGAACGGTTATGGCAGTCATCTCGTAATTCATCGCTTCGCTATGGCTGTCATCGCTGACGACAAGCCCGTTTCGCCAGAGTTGCCCGTCATGAACAGCGATTTGGTCACCGGGACGGCCAACAACACGTTTGATTAAGGCCGCCTTGGGGTCATAGCCGGCATCAGTCAGTGGCTGTGGTGGTTGAAAAACCACGATGCTGCCGAGAGGGAGTGATTGCTTTTGAAGACGTTTGAGCTTGGGGCGCACCTTCTCCACAAGGATTCTGTCCTGCAGTTGCAGCGTTGGCAGCATCGAGCCAGATGGAATCCAACGCGGTTCCATCACCTGCCATCTCAGCAGTAGGGCCAGGGCCGTCCAGAGCAGCAGGCTGCGCCAGAAACCACTTTTGTCTGGGCGGGTTGGGGATGGTGTGCTGGACATCGAAGCTGTTGGGTTCGCCTCTAGCCGTTTGATCTTGCCCGAGGATTGGATGAGTTGATCCTTGTGTCCTGTCGATCGCCCTTGAAAATCTGAAGATCTGTCTCCAGTTTCTGGAGCGTTTTCAGCAGCGAGGACTGCGGCATGTGGTGCTGTGTCCAGGAAGCCGCTCAACCCCTTTGGCCCTTGCGGCAGGAGGCTTGGCGCGAGCTGATCGGCTCTTGCTGACCACAGCCATTGATGAACGTTCGGCAGCGTTCCTGGCCCTTGGCCATAGCACTGCAACAGGTCGTGCCACTGCCGTGATTACGACTTCAGGGACCGCGGTGGCCAATTTGTTGCCGGCTTTAGTGGAAGCCGACCGATCTTGTCAGCCTCTTTTGCTGTTGACAGCTGATCGACCAGATCGCCTCAAGGACTGTGGCGCTAACCAGACGGTGAATCAGGAAGCTTTCCTGCAACCAGCTTGTCGATGGGTTGCTCAGGGGCCTGGGGAAGGGTTGCATCGCTGCGGCATTGAAACCCTTGAATCGTTAGTGGATCAGGCCTGGCAGCGTGCCCATCAGCTGGCGGGCTCTTCGGCAGGGCCAGTGCACCTCAATCTGCCACTGGAAGAACCGTTGCATGCGAGTGAGGCAGAGCAGAAGCAGCTGTGGGCTAGTTGGTCGCCACGAACGATTCCGTTAGCGGGTTTGACTGTTGGGGATTCATTAACAGGCACAGCAGCAGCTCGTAACTCAGCAGCAAGAACCGCTGCGGCGGCATCTGAAGTGCAGGAAAAGGCTCAGCAGCAGCTAGTAACTCAACAGCAGCCCTGGCCCGAACTCAGTCCTGCTGAACCCGGCGTTGTGGTGGCGGGCCCTTGGCGAGGCCGTCCTGAAGACCTCCCTGCTTTTCAGCAGGCGTTGCGTGAATGGCAATCCTTGAGT
>CATBLW010000104.1 GCA_949486985.1 Prochlorococcus marinus str. MIT 9215 | reverse complement strand
TTTCATCCATTCATTGGTTGCTCTGCGTCAGCACTGCCCTGAGCTGTGTGAGCAGAGCCTGCAATGGCAAGCGATTGGCAGCGATGGCTTAAGCGGCAGGAGTGCGCAGTTGTCGCCACAAAAACCTGAGTCAGAAGAATTAATCCAGGTGTGGATCAACCGCAGCCGAAGATCGTGGTTGCCCATCAATACAGGCCTAGATGATCCCCTTTGGATGGTTGGTTCGATGGAATCCTCTGGCAGAGGCTTGGCACCGCAGTCGGCGGTGGTGTTCAGCAAGAAACGCTGATGATGCGAAGTAACGGATGCGAAGTGAAGCATGCGTGCTGACGGCTGAAACTGGCTAATCAAGCTGAGGATGCCTCTGAGCTTGCCGTCTGAGCTTCTCGTCTGAGGTTGCTAGTTGAGTTGCTCGCCTAAGCAGCAAGGCTTAGATCGATGCTGCTCTCCAGACAAATCCTTCGCAATCCTGGAAGTGCTTCATAGCGTTGATGCTGTGAAAAGGCTTTTTATTTCCTTGTGAGCCTCTCAGAGACATCTTCCCCCTTTTTGTGCGCCGCAGAGAGCGTTAAACCTTTTGGATCAAACCAATAGTTCTTGTTCAAATTTAAAAGGCTTACCCCTTTCTTCCGGCCTTAAGGGAAAAGCCCTGGCCTTGACGATGGGAGAGATTCCACGGCAGTCAGAAATTAGTCAAGTCGTCCCTGATCGCTGTTTTACTCGTCAGACGATTACATCGCTCGCCTATTTGCTGCAGACCCTGCTAATTCAAGTGGCTGTTGTTGCTATTGGGCTCGCTATACCGCTGACAAAAGCAATGATTCCGGTTTGGATTCTCTATGCTTTTTTATCAGGAACTACGGCAATGGGCTTTTGGGTTCTTGCTCATGAATGTGGTCATGGAGCTTTCTCGGATAACCGTCGCTTGCAGACGTTTGTGGGCTACGTCTTGCACTCGATGTTGCTCGTTCCTTATTTTTCTTGGCAACGTTCGCATGCTATTCATCATCGCTTCACCAATCACATCACCAATGGCGAGACGCACGTCCCTTTAGTGGTTGGTGGTGACGGAATGAGCGAACAAGCTGGTGGCGCCAAAGAGTTGGCATTGTCACGAGCGATGGGGCGCTCTTCATACGGGCTGCTGCAGCTTGTCTTGCATCTTGTTGCTGGTTGGCCAGCGTATCTACTGGCTGGAAAAACTGGTGGTCCTCGATACGGTCGTTCTAATCATTTTTGGCCTAGGGCACCATTCTCAAACAAGTTATGGCCATCAATCTGGGCCAAGAAGGTTTGGCTTTCTGATTGTGGAGTTGTCTTGACATTGGCAGCCTTGTTCATTTGGGCAAAGACCTGGGGTCTTGCCTCTTTATTGGCGATGTATGTAGGCCCTCTGCTCGTTGTCAATATTTGGCTTGTTGTCTACACATGGCTTCATCACACCGATACTGATGTCCCTCATTTGGCGGATTCAGAGTTCTCTTATATGCGAGGAGCCTTCCTTTCGATTGATCGTCCTTACGGAAAGATTCTTGACTTCCTTCATCATCGAATTGGTTCTCACCATGTTATTCATCACATCGCACCAACGATTCCTCACTATCACGCCAAGAAGGCAACTTATGCTATCAAGACAGCATTCCCAAAAGCCTATTTGTATAATCCAACCCCAATTTATTTAGCTCTCTGGCATGTTGCCAGCAATTGCATTGCTGTTGAACGGGAAGAGGGCAGTGGACGTTATCTCTGGCGTGATTCTTAAATGGCTGTGTGCTTAAAGCAATAGCCTCGATTTTCTCTATCGTTATCGACCAAGATTTCCATGTTGTTGCTCGTTCAGGCCTAAGAGCCACCGGCGAATTGCGAGCACTTTGATCAGAGAGCACTTTTCTGCGCTATAAAGGCCCTCCTCATCGATCTGGTTATGCAGTCTGAAGGTGATGTGTTGGACGTTGGGCCAAGGGAGCGTGTTAAACAGTTCGCTCAGCAGAAATGGGGCAATCTGAATGATCGCCAAAAGAGTTTTCTCAAAAAAGGCTGGGGAATCATTAGTTATAAGTGGCGATGGCAAATTGCGATGAACATTACCTATTTGAGCGTGTTTATTTTAGATCGCACGAATCCAGTGGTACATCAATTCGATATGGCTGTTTTGAATGCTGTTGTCTCAAAACTGCCTATCCCTGAGATGATCTCATCTCGGATGGGGCTTGGTTAGAGTTCAGTCTTTGATCAGTTCAATCCTTTGCTTGATCATCTCAGGTGCGCTGATAGTTGTGAATAATTGCAGGATTAATA
>CATBLW010000103.1 GCA_949486985.1 Prochlorococcus marinus str. MIT 9215 | reverse complement strand
GTGCTTGGCGGCGATGGAACTGTGCTTGGTGCCGCCAGACATCTCGCTCCTTTTGACGTTCCCCTTCTCAGTTTTAACGTCGGCGGCCATTTGGGTTTCCTTAGTCATGATCGCCGCTTATTGAATGGCAATCAGCTTTGGCAACGATTGTTGGAGGATGCTTTTGCCTTGGAGCGTCGGATGATGCTCGAGGCTCGTGTTGATCGCCATCCAAGTCGGCATAGACGTGAAGACGCAGCGGTCTCTTTGCCAGCAGAAGACAGTGCGGATCAAGATCCTCACTGGGCTTTGAATGACTTCTACTTGCGCCCTTATCGCGATGAGTTGTCGCCCACTTGCACCCTTGAACTTGAGATTGACGGTGAAGTGGTGGATCACTATCGGGGTGATGGTTTGATCTTGGCGACTCCAACCGGATCAACCGGCTATGCCATGGCATCAGGAGGCCCAATCCTTCATCCGGGCATTGATGCGATCATCGTCAGCCCCATTTGCCCGATGAGCCTTTCCAGTCGTTCTGTTGTGGTGCCGCCTGGGTCTCGTCTTGTTATCTGGCCGCTTGGAGACCACACACGTCGCGTCAAGCTCTGGAAAGACGGCGCCAGTGGTGCGTTGCTTGTCCCCGGTGAGTGTTGTGTGATCCAAAGGGCTCGTCATCATGCGTTGATGTTGGTGCTTGAACAAAGCCCGTCGTATTACCGCACCCTGGCTCACAAGTTGCATTGGGCCGGCAGTCTTGAGAACAATCAATCGGTTTTGCACTGATCAGCATGGGTCTTGAGATTGAAAGACGATTCCTGGTCGTTGCTGAAGAGTGGCGAGAGCTTGCAGGGCCAGCTCAACCTTTGCGTCAGGGTTACTTAGCGGCATCCCCTCAGGGGTTCACCATCAGGATGCGCATTGGTGGTCAGGATCAGGCCTGGCTCACACTCAAAGCCCCTGCTCAAGGGATTGCTCGACATGAATTTGAATATTTGATCCCACTTGTCGATGCAGAATCCCTTTGGGATCTGGCGCCGCATCGTTTAACCAAGACGCGTTACAACCTCAATCTTGCTGGTGGCGACTGGATTGTCGATTGCTTTGACGGAGCCAATGCGCCTCTTGTTCTGGCTGAAGTTGAGTTGCCTAACGCCACGCATCCGATTCAGATTCCCGCTTGGTGTGGGCAGGAGATCACAGCTGAATCCAAGTGGAGCAATGCTGCTTTGGCACGCAATCCCATTGCTGAGTGGTCTGTTCAAGACCGTCTTGTTCATGGGCTCAACTGATTGCTGTCGTACTTAGCAACTCAGTTCTGAACTCAGTACTGATCAGTCAGGGTCTGGGGAGTCGGGCAGGGTGCAGCAGTTGAAGCCATCGCGGCAGATCTTGCCGTGATCCATGGCCCAATTCAGCAGGGCTACTCGGTTTTTTGAGCCTGTCTTGGTGAACATATTGCTGACGTGGTTGTCCACTGTTCTCTTGCTGATCGTGAGCTTTTCTGCGATCTCTTGGTTGGTCAAACCTTCAGCGACGAGTTCAATGATTTCCATCTCTCTCGCTGAAAGAGAGATGTTTGTTGAACCGGAGGCGTTGCCAGTGGCCATGTCCTCCTCAATCAACCCGTTTCTTCATCTTACGCCGAGTTGAGAGCCAGCGATCCTCCATAGTTACTAAGAGGACTAGGAAAAGAGTTTTGAGCACGGCTTTACAGCGTTCTCTAGAGGCCGGAGCAGTAACAATTTCTGCAGAGGTGATGCCACCTCGTGGTGCAGACCCTTCTCATGCCATCTCAATGGCGATGGGTTTGAAAGATCGGGTTCATGCCATCAATGTGACAGATGGCAGTAGGGCCGTGATGCGGATGAGCAGTCTTGCCCTTTGCAGGCTGCTTTTGGATGTTGGCATTGAACCGATTTTGCAGATGGCATGCAGAGATCGCAATCGCATTGCCTTGCAGTCGGATTTGCTCGGAGCTCATGTCTTGGGCATTCGTAATGTTCTCTGTCTCACGGGAGATCCAGTTCGGGTTGGCGATCAACCAGAGGCTCGTCCCGTGCATGAATTCGATTCGGTGAAACTTCTCAAGCAGGTTGCGGCTTTCAACCGCGGCGAGGATCCTGTCTCTGGTCAGCTACCCGATGGCCCCACGGCTCTATTTGCTGGAGCAGCGGCTGATCCAAATTGCCGTAGCTTGACGGGCTTGCGAGGTCGATTGGAGCGCAAAAGAGACGCAGGTGTGCGGTTTTTGCAGACGCAAATGGTGATGGATCCTGCTGTGTTGGAGACGTTCTGTAAGCAGGTGGCTGAGCCCCTGGAATTGCCTGTGCTGGCAGGGGTTTTCTTGTTGAAATCAGCGCGTAATGCGACGTTTATTAATCGGGTTGTTCCAGGCGCTTGCATCCCTGAGCATTTGGTGAACAGGCTTGAGCAAGCCTCTGATCCAGCAGCAGAAGGTATTGCGATTGCTGCTGAACAGGTCAAGAGTTACCTGGGGATGGCCCAAGGGGTCCATTTGATGGCGGTTAAGGCTGAAGAACGTATCCCTGCGATCCTTGATCAGGCAGAAGTCAGCTTGCAGGAGGCGTGAGTTCAGTCCCTAGAAGCTCAGCCATGGCTTTCTGCTGCGGTGAAGGCTCGACGAGATCTTGACGGCGTGCATCGGTGATCAACCAATCAAGAGCTGCTTCTTGCAAGTCAAAGTGATCGCCATTTTTGCCAACGCAATATCTGCCAAATACCAGTTTTTCAACCAGTTGGACTCCGGGTCCGATACGGGAATAGTCAAAGATGATCGAATTATCGATGGTGGCTCCCTCGCAAATGCAGCAGCTAGGGCCGATCATTGAGGGCCCGATGATCTTGGCTCCATCTTCAATGCGGGTCATCCCTCCTACATAAATTGGCCCATGAACTTCGATTTTGTCCCAGTTGGCAGCAACGTTTAGGCCGGTATAGATGCCTGGACGAACTTCTTTGCCAGGAATGCCAACTTGCCGCACATCGCCTTGAAGCACGCTGCGGATGGCTTGCCAGTAATCGGGCACTTTGCCGATGTCGACCCATTCGAAATCCATGGGAAGCGCATAAAACGGCAATCCCAATTCCACTAGTTTTGGAAAAAGATCAGATCCAATATCGAACGGTTGCCCTGAAGGAATATGCTCGAAAATTTCTGGTTCAAATAGATAGATTCCAGTGTTGATGGTGTCACTCAGGGCTTCATCAATTGATGGTTTTTCCTGAAATGCTTTGACTCGGTCGTTGTTGTCAGTAACAACAACTCCGTAGCTACTCACTTGGTCTTTGGGGACTCTTTTTGTTACCAAGCTGGCCATTGCGCCTTTCTCTCGATGTCGCCTTACTGCTTCTGATAAGTCGAGATCAATGAGTGCATCGCCGCAAAGCACAACGAAGGTGTCATCGAAGAAATTCTGAAAGTCTTGGATTTTCTTGAGTCCACCAGCCGAGCCAAAGGCATCCCCAATCAGTTCTCCTTCTTCGATTCTTCCTTCAAAGCTGTAAGCGATCTCAACGCCAAAGCGCTGGCCATCTCGGAAGTAGTTCTCAATTTCCTCTGCTAGGTGTGAAACATTCACCATGACTTCTTTGAAGCCATGCTCCTTGAGCAGTTCCAGCAGAAACTCCATCACTGGTTTCTGCAGGATGGGGATCATCGGCTTGGGGATCACGTGGGTGATCGGCTGGACACGCGTCCCTTTGCCGGCCGCCAGGATCATCGCCTTCATTGGCGTTGTTAAGCCTTAGGTCGACTTGCAACCTTAGACGGCCATTCAGGCCACCATCGCAGCATCGGCCGGCATGGCATCTGGCACGTCAAGACTCTTGATCGGTAGTTGAGCCACACTTCCAGGCGCCAGTAAACGCTTGAGCCGAATGGGGGCGTAAAGGAAGTCTTTTTGTTCAAGTTCCAACTTCCCTTGCGAGGAAAGAAATAGCAGGGCCCAGAACACGCCCACTCGATCGGTGTCCAGGTCGGCAGCAG
>CATBLW010000102.1 GCA_949486985.1 Prochlorococcus marinus str. MIT 9215 | reverse complement strand
GTTGATAGCCCTCCTTGTAAGGAGGTGTTGCGTAAGGCCTTTGAGCAATTAGGTGATCGCAAGTTTCTTTTTAATACCAGTGGGTTGAGTTATCGCGCGCTTGGATCAGCGGCCGTTAAGGCCATGAGTGATGACGAGGCTCTCGATGCACTTGCTGGAGATGGCAAGTTAATTAAACGTCCATTTTTAATCAACGATTCAGGCAAGATTTTGGTCGGGTTTAAGCCTGAGGTTTGGACTGAGTTTTTGCTGAACTGAAGTTCAATCCATCCAGTTCGCTGATCAGTTCATCCACGCCGCCTTGGTCTCTTAGTTGGCGGAAACTGGAACGTTTGATCTCTTCTAGAAAAGCCACGATGAGTACCTGACTTCTTTCGAGAACGGGTCCTTGCTCCAATGTTCGAGCCAGTTCTTCCCAGAAACGATCAAGGGTGTCGATGCCCAGTTGATCAAGGACCAAATCTTTGCGTCCCAGGCTGTCACCAGCGTTACGAGACAGATCGAGAATGGCATCAATCATGCCTGCGGCAAGTTGTCGGCTCAATTCGGATTCGGCTTTCTCGATCACATCAAGACCTTTCAGTGGTGCCGGCACCATGACTCCATCCATGCTGCGTTGTAATGCATGGCTGAATAAAGCCAAAAGCTGAGGACGCATGCCTGGCCCTACCTGGGTTAGCAGTAGCGGCAACCAAAGACGTAGCAATTCGGCGAGTTCATTTTGGTCGTTCTGACCGACAGATTGATGGCTGCGAAGACTGCGGATTCTTTGGGGTAGCAACGGAGAACGAATCATTCCCTGCAAGGCATCAACGATGCGCAAGGTGAGAACTTCAAACAGCTCAATGGCCAACAGTGCAACAACGCCGCGGCTGATGACAGCTCTAAGGGGTTCCGGTTGAATGAAGCCCGCAGTGCACAAGCGTTCTGTTACTGGCACCACGCGTAAGAGCCTCCAGAAGGGAAGCAGCAAGGGCAAGTCTGTCCAACGCCTTAGCAAGGCATCTCGCCAGCTGATGCCTGGGAATCGACGCTTTAGACGAACGGCTCTTAATAGAATGTCGAACAGGAAGAGCAGTTGAAAAGGAATATCCAGACGCCAGGCATGGTCAACGGGTTGTCCGTTCTCGTTGATCGCGCGCCAGTAATTCGTGGCGACAAGAGGCAAGATCTTCTCCTGCCAAAAGAGCCTCTCCTGCTGCCAGTCAAGTTCGTTTAGGTATTCGTTGCTAAGTAGATGCTTGGCTGCCTCTTTGGAAGCGTCGATGCCGGCTCGGGCCCGGAGCCGATTTTTAAGTTTTTCAAGTGTGCCGGCGTTGCCGGAGCTGACGAAGGGATTGTCGTCAATCAACTGGTTGGTGAGCACCAATTGCTGAAGGCGCAGTTGTTGGCTCTTCGGGCTGTTGATTCCATCCCGGTTGGCGGCTTGATCAAGTTCTTCGAAATGCTTGATGTAGATCTGCGTATCACGGTGTGGCGCAATGCCTTTGACGCCGTCATAGAAACGTGTGACATCGGGCAACCATGGCAATGGCACCACGACTGACATCGAAGGCAGTGGATAAAGGTTGCGGTGTAACCAGAAATTGCGCAGTGGAACGTAGCTGATATCGAAGATGATCCAGGTCAGGTTGGTTGCGGCGATCAAGGCCACAACTTGATCCCATCGTCGCCAGAATTGACGTTGGGACGAAGGCCTTAACCCTTGCCAGCGAGGACGCACCATATTGATCGTTGCCTTCGATCACGCTAAGGGTTCAGCCAGGCTGCGCCTATCGTGAAGAATCAAATTCGTCTCAGGTCTTAGTTTGTCTGAGAAGCATCAGGACGACCGTTGCGCCGACCCAAAGGAGTCGGCTGAAATGGAAGCATCCACAAAAAAAGATCATCCCTTCTGGGATTTTTGGGGTCCAGTTCTCTTTACTCTGGGCCTAGTCATAGGGATTCGTCATTACATCGCTGAAGCGAGATACATCCCTTCTCGATCGATGTTTCCTGGTCTGCAGGTCCAGGACCGTCTAATCGTTGAAAAACTAGCGTTACGCAATAGGTCACCACGTCGCGGTGAGATTGTTGTTTTCAACTCTCCCCATTCTTTTGATCAGGTCTGGAGCGCTTCATATGCAAACCCTCCTTCGTTTTTACGTTGTGCTCTTGTGAATATTCCTGTGTTGGGATGGGTCCAAGAGCTACGCCATCCTGCTTGTAGTGCCTATATCAAGAGAGTCGTCGCTGTTGCTGGAGATCAGGTTTCCGTTAATCCAATAGGAGAAGTAAGTATCAATGGGCAGATGGTCGATGAACCTTATGTCACCAATTACTGCCCAGTTGATAAGCAGGGAATGGGCCCTTGTCCCACGCTTAACGTCAGAGTTCCCCGTGGACATGTGTTGGTTCTCGGGGATAACCGAGGCAACAGCTCAGATGGACGTTATTGGCCAGGGGGGCCTTTCCTGCCGGAACGGGAAATAATTGGTCGGGCCGTGTGGCGTTTCTGGCCCTTTAATCGTG
>CATBLW010000101.1 GCA_949486985.1 Prochlorococcus marinus str. MIT 9215 | reverse complement strand
CGGTTTTGGCGGAGCAGATTCGTCCCCTTTGCGTGGCACAGGGATGGTGTCTGGTGGGGCCTGCTCCGGCTCCTGTCGCCAGGGTGGCGGGCCGTAGCCGTTGGCAGTTGTTGTTGCATGGTCCAGAAGCCAGCCCTTTACCGCTTCCTGCTGAATCGCAGCTTTGGGATGGCTTGCCTCGTGGCGTGGCTTTGGCAGTGGATCCTGATCCCCTTCAACTCTGAGCTGATCAAGGGATTGGTCGTAAAGCCGTACTTTTTGGCTGGGTAGTTATGACAAAACAAAGCAGAGTTTTAAGCGCAGTCATTGCAAAAATAAACTGAGTTCAATCATTGGCATTGCTTTCGTTTCATTGTTGAGGAGTTGTGGTGAGATACATGCAGGAATATTTCGGCAAAGGTTTTAGATCTATGGATATCAATTTTTAGAATCTATTCTCAGCTTGAACATCAGAGCTTTGCTGCAATACATGATTTTCCCATCAGAACAAGACCCGTGATCAATCTCACAACTAGAGATGATTTGGCTCAGGGCTTTATGGTCTGATCAAAGAGAGGCTATAGGCATTGATACGACACCTTCGCCATGGACCGCACCACTAATCTCCAGGCCATGTTTGCAGTTGACTCTGCAATAGAAGATGCGCCGAGTTGTACTCAAGATTATTTGTTTGATCTCAGGAAAGCCTTCTATATGCACTTCATCATTGAGTCTGTGCTTTCTGAGCGCGTAGATCGCCTCCCAACTTCTTCTTTATCTGAAGTGGCTTGATGGGTCTATTGAGCAAAATAGCCGGAGCAGTCTGTTGAGTTTATTAGTGGCTCCTGCTGCTGTGATTGCCTCGGCGAAGGCTGTCTTTGCGGAAGTTATATCGGCAGCTCGAATGTGATTGTTTGTTCACTTGTGTTTTTCAGCTGGGCAATTCGGGAAAACCAAAGCCGAGTTTTAAGCGCAGAGTTTGAAGAATCAAACTTAAGGCAAGCAGCGCTAGGACAATTAGCGAACCAACGCCTAATCGGTTCCAGCTCCAACCATGAAGCTCTAGATGATTGGCTTCACCGGGCTGCAGGGGCCAGATCAGATCATTGCCGCTTTTCGTCGTCAGCAGTGGGCTGGTTTTGGCTTCATTCCTGAAGGAGGCTGCTGAGATGCGTATGGAAAGATTCAGGCCGGGCACATTCGGAAGATCGTTTAGGTCGATATCAAGAGTCAGGCTCTGCTTTACCCCGAGAAGCCAGTTTTGCTCTTGAACGATTAATTGGGGTTTATTCAAAGTCAAGCCAGCTGTGGTGGCCGCGCTGCTAACAACCCGCTGCAATAACTCATTGGCGGCGGCCGATGGCAGCGTTGGTG
Source organism: Prochlorococcus marinus str. MIT 9215 (assembly GCA_949486985.1). GTDB lineage: Bacteria > Cyanobacteriota > Cyanobacteriia > PCC-6307 > Cyanobiaceae > MIT-9215. The sequence continues at coordinate 9,238 of CATBLW010000101.1, read as the reverse complement.
CTGTGATGATTTGTTGGCCGAGGCGACTGTTTTGTTCAACATTCACGCTTGGAGCGGAGAGGCTTAGAGCTTCCTTGAGATGCAGTTGCCAAGGCATGAGCTTCTGGGTGGAACTATTGACCTCCCAGCCGAGTTGAACCCTGTCTGGACCTGGGATATGGATTGTTGTTGTGATGCGAATGCAACCGCTCAACAACATGGTTAAGCCGATTAAAACGGCACAGACCAGAGCTGCAAAACCGATGGTTGGGTTGCGCGTTGGCCCCGTGGGTGGCGGTGGTGGTGGCGGTGGATCGAGATTTCGCCGCAGACTTCTTGGACCACTTGAGATCGAACCTGCGCCTGTCATGGCGTCCATTTCAAGATTCGGCAGCTTTAAAGACCAGTTGGATGGTCGCTGCAGGCTCGGGGCCTCCAAAACATCGAGAAGTTGCTTGGCTCGCTGACGCAGTTCAGGGTCTTTGCATTTTGCGAGTTGACGGCAAGTGGCTAGAGCTGTTTGCTCTTGACCTTGTCCCATCCAGGCGGTCACCATCAGCATTCTGATCCTGGCCCCCTCAGCACCTGGGAGAGGATTGTTTGCAGCTAGGGGCTCAAGCAGATCAAGGCTTTGGCCGTAGTCCCCACGAGCCAGGGCGGCTTCAGCGGCTGATAGATCCGCCCCCATCTTTTAACTGCGACCCATCACCATCGTGCCAATGCCGCTATCGGTGAAAACTTCCAGCAGTAGGGCATGGGGCACGCGGCCATCAATGATGTGAGCGGCGGCAACTCCTTGCGCTAAGGCTCTGATGCAGCACTCGGTTTTGGGGGTCATGCCACCTGCGACAACCCCATCGACGATGAGTTGGCGTGCTTCTGAGAGTTTTAATTGCCGAATGAGTGAGGCCGGATCGTCTTTATCGCTCAGGATCCCTGGCGTGTCTGTGAGCAGGATGAGCTTTTCTGCTTCAAGAGCAGCAGCCAGCTCACCGGCCACCGTGTCTGCATTGATGTTGTGAGAGCGTCCCTCCGCAGAAGCCGCAACGCTGGAGATAACAGGTACATAACCTTTGGCGAGCAAAGGCTCCAATACGTCAGGGTTGACCTTGGCCACATCGCCAACAAGGCCGTGGCTGCCGTCGCCCCATGGACGCGCTTCCACCAGGCTGCCATCACTGCCGCTGAGTCCCACAGCTTTCGCCCCAAGTTTGTTGAGGCCATTGACGATTTGCTTGTTGACCCGACCGACCAACACCATCTCCACCACGTCCATCGTGTCGGCATCGGTGACCCTTAGTCCTTCACGAAATTCGGCTGGAATGGCCAAGCGTTTCAGCCAGAAGTTGATTTCTGGGCCGCCACCATGAACCACAACGGGCTGGACCCCGACACAGGCAAGCAGTGCAAGATCGCGAAACACTGCCATCTGTAGATCGGCATGAGCCATGGCCGCTCCGCCGTACTTAATCACGATGCGGCGTCCAGCAAAGCGTTGGATATAAGGGAGAGCTTCACTAAGTACTGAAACCCTTAGCCCTTCATCGCCTGAAGGCAACGACATGGAGTTGCTCGAAAGGGAGTTGCTCGTGGAGGGGTTGCTCGGGGAGGGGTCAACCAATGCTGCAGGTCATGGTGTTATCTCCATGCTGACTTGTCGAGTCCCGATCTCTATGAGCAGCCTGAGAAAAAAGATCCTTGATTTCAACCATTGAGCCATTTCTGGTTCCAAAATGAGGAGGAGAGATTGTTTTCATGGCTTCATCGCATTCAACCTCAGGAGAAATACGCGAACTGATCGCTCAGTTGGATGTCGATCGGGCTTGGTTGCTTGAGCAGATTGATCGCGGTCATTGGCCTGAGCTGCGCTTGGATCTGGCAGCCTTGGAGAGGGAGTTGGGTCAGTTTTTAACTCTTGCCAATGATGGGCTGGAGGAGAAGAGCCGCCTCAGCTAATGCGTTCAGAAAGGAATGTCATCGGTATCAGGAACAAGCGGTGCGCTATTCCAGTTAGCAGCTTCTGGTTCGGCAGCAGCCACTTGTCTTGGTTGGGGTTTGCTGGGCATCGTTCGCGGCCCTGGCGAAGGAGGGCTGCTGGCAGCGGGTTGGTTGCTTCCAGTGGCTCCCTGACCAGCGGGGCCGGAAACGGGTCCGGAAGCGGGGCCGGAGAGGGGATGCAGCCGAGACAGGGTGAATTCAGCGCGCTTTTCTTTGGTGCCGTCTTGGCGAGGCACTGTGTTCATTCGCAGCCGACCTTCAACAACCAGCCGCTGCCCAACCTGGACACGGTTTGGAAGTTCTTGGGCGAGGTTGCCCCAGCCCACAACTTTCATCTGGCCAGGGGCGTCGTCGGGTCGAAGCCCGTCGAAGCGCACATCCATTTCCGCGATAGGGGTTTGGTTGTCTTGGGTGTAGCGAATCGTCGGGGCCTGGATGACTTCTACTTCGAGCAGGCAGTGGTTCATGTCCCTTCCTTGCAATGAGCGCCATCCTGATGCAAGGTCGCTGGATTGGCCAGAGGCATCTCTGGTTGCTGTCAGGAACTGGTGAGGGACCTTTAATCGTGGCGGCTCTGCAGCAGCAGGGTTGGCGGGTGAGCGTCAGTGTGGTGACAGCAGAAGCCGCCAAGGTCTATGCCGATCTGTCTTTAGAGGCTCTCTGGATTGGACCTCTTGCTGGCTCTGGTGGCGTGCATAGGGTGCTGGATCAGGCCAGTGATCAGCATCAGGGTTTCGATTGGGTGGTGGATGCCACCCATCCTTTTGCAATCAAGATCAGTGCGGAGCTGAAACAGGCTTGCCAGCAGCGGGGTCAGCCTCTGCTTCGCTTTGAGCGCCCTCTGGAAGACATTGGCGAAGCCTTGCTGCTTAAGAACTCTGCAGAGCTTGCGAATCAGGCTTTACAAGGGAGTCGATTGTTGATGGCTCTCGGTTCCAGGCATTTGGAACCTGCAGTTGTCGCCGCTAAGCAAGCTGGAGCAGAAGTTTTTGCCCGTGTTTTGCCATCGCCGGAGAGCCTTCGGAAGGCTCTGAATCTTGGCTTGCCAGCGAATCACCTGGCTTTGTTGCGGCCACTTCAGGGAGTAAAACCTGGAGGAATCGAGGCCGCCCTTTGCAGGCGTTGGGGCATTACGGCAGTGGTCTGCAGGCAGTCTGGTGGGGTGACAGAACAGCTTTGGCAGAGCATATGCAAACAGATGCAGCTTGGCCTTTGGCTGATTTCGAGGCCGGTAATCTCAGCGACAAATTCTGTTGTTTATAGCGTTGACGCATTGGTGGAGCATCTCGACAGGCTCCAATCAGAACCCCATCGCTGACCCCCTTGTTCGAGGACGTTATGGATGACAAAGGCTCGCTATCGCAACTGGTGCTGGTTTTGAGCACAGAGGTTGATCAGAACCATGCCGAAGCTTTGGCCAATTCGCTGTTGGAGCGTCGGCTTGTGGCCTGCGTCAGCTTGTATCCGGTGCAGTCGCATTACCGCTGGCAGGGGAAGTTGGAGAAGAGTTCAGAGGTGCAGCTGTTGATCAAAACAACACCAGATCGTCTTGATGCGCTTTTGGTCGCGATGAACGAGCTTCATAGCTACGACACCCCTGAGCTGATTCACTGGCGCGCATCGGCTAGTGCCGCCTATGGGGACTGGGCTGTCGAGGCTGTGGCAAGTCAAGGTTTTTAGCCAGCTGGTTTTTGTCAGACAGGCTTTTAGCAAGCAGGTTTTGGCAAGTAAGGCTGAGGAACCAGCTGAGAGCTCCTTTATGGCAACAGTTGGGAGCTACCAGCTGGCATCAGTTAGAGCCTTCCCCTGGAATCAGTTGAGATGTTTCGCCACCAATTCTTTCAGCGACACCTGAGAACGAGGCCCAAGTTGTGTGACCACTTGGCCGGCACACAGGGATCCCAACCGCCCACAGGCATCGATTGGTTCTCCTTGGGTGTAACCGTGAAGGAACCCCCCGGCATAGAGATCTCCCGCGCCAGTTGTATCCACAAGCTCCCCAAGCGTATAGGCGGGAATGTCCCAGCGTTGATCACCTGCGAGCACAACGGAGCCATCCTTGCTACGGGTAAGAGCAGCGACCTGACAGCGACCTTTTACTTCCTCTACAGCGGCTTCAAAGCTTGGGCTTTGATAGAGCGAGGTGATTTCGCTGTCATTGGCGAATAGAACATCAACATGACCATCGACCAGTTCAAGAAAGCTCTCGCGGTGACGATCGACGCAGAAGCCATCGGAGAGGGAAAGGGCGACTTGGCCTCCTGATGCTTTGCAGACTTCTGCGGCAGCAATAAAGGCCTGTTTGGCGGCGGGGCTATCCCAGAGGTAACCCTCTAGATAAAGAACCTTGGCTTCACTCACCATCGATAAATCCAGATCCTCTGGATCGAGTTGCACCGAAGCACCTAGATAGGTGCACATGGTGCGCTGCGCATCAGGGGTCACCACGATGAGGCAGCGTGCCGTTGAAGGTCCATCATTGGCTGCAGGCGTTTCGAACCTGGCTCCGACAGAGCGAATGTCGTGGCTAAAAATGCGACCCAGTTGGTCGTTTTTTACCCGACCAATGAAGCCTGCTTTCCCACCCAACTGAGCCAGACCGACCAAGGTATTGGCCGCCGATCCTCCTGAGGTTTCGAGTCCAGGCCCGCTGGCTGCGTAGAGCGCTTCTGCTTGGGCTTCGTCCACCAAGGCCATGCTGCCTTTGTTGAGACTTTGGGCAGCAAGGAAAGCATCGTCTGCTTTGACCAGCACATCGACAATCGCGTTGCCGATTCCCACCACATCCAGAGGGCGATCATTGAACCTGGTCATTGAGAACTAACGGAAGATTCCGGCAAGTATCGACCACTGCTGAGCCAGTTGTTAGGAAATGCTCAGGCGCTCAATAAGGCCCGTTTGGGTCCGTGAATCGGGTCTTCGACAACGATTGTTTGATCGCGGCTGGCCCCAAGGGACACGATGGCGATGGGAACCTCCATCAGATCGGCGAGGAAGCGGAGGTAGGCCATGGCGGTTGCGGGCAGTTCTTCAAGTTTCCGGCAATCTTCAGTGGAACATTGCCAGCCTGGCAATGTTTTGTAGATCGGCTCACAACGGGCAAAGTCTTCGGCATTGCTGGGGAAGTGTTCAATCACTTCCCCATCGAGTTTGTAGGCAACGCAAACTTGGATTTCGTCGAGTTCATCAAGGACATCGAGCTTGGTGATGGCGAGGCAATCCAAACCATTTACTTCAACGGCGTAGCGACCAATCACGCCATCAAACCAGCCACAGCGCCTGCGTCGACCTGTGGTGGTGCCGAACTCTCCGCCACGGTCACAGAGCTGGTCATTGAGGCTGCCTTCCAACTCTGTGGGGAAGGGGCCTTCCCCCACGCGAGTGGTGTAAGCCTTGGCGACACCGATGACTCGGTCGATCAGTGTTGGGCCGACACCGGCGCCAATGCAGGCCCCCCCTGAGACGGGGTTGGAGGAGGTAACAAAGGGATAGGTGCCGTGGTCTAAGTCAAGAAGGGTGCCTTGAGCGCCTTCAAAGAGAATGTTCTTGCGGTTGCGGGCGGCCTGATGAATGGTCTGGGTGCAATCGACCACGTGGGGGGCCAATCGCTTGCCATAGCTGAGGTACTCCTCAATGACCTGGTTCGGGTCGAGAGGAGGTTGGTTATAGATTTTTTGGAGGAGAAGATTTTTGTCTTCTAAGGGCTCGATCAGGCGTTCTTTCAGTCTTTGAGCATCGAGGAGATCGAGGACGCGGATGCCATTGCGTTGCGCTTTGTCGGCGTAGGTCGGGCCAATACCTCGTCCAGTGGTGCCGATGCGGCGATCGCCTCGCTGCGCCTCCATCGCCTCATCCAAAAGGCGGTGATAAGGCATCGTCACATGGGCTGTCGATGCCAGCTTTAGGCCTGATATATCAATGCCGTTGGCTTGGAGCATGTCCAGCTCCTTGAGCATCACCTTGGGATCGATGACTGTTCCAGATCCGATCAGGCAGATCGTTTCTGGATAAAGGATTCCAGAAGGAATGAGGTGGAGCTTGAGCACCTGCCCATCGACGACGATGGTGTGTCCTGCATTGACGCCGCCCTGATAGCGCACGACGACATCGGCGGAACGACTAAGCAGATCGGTGATCTTGCCCTTTCCTTCGTCACCCCATTGAGCACCGATGACGACAACGTTGGCCAAGGATATTGCGGCTCGAAACCGCGTTATTTCAACGACTCTTTATTTTCGCAGATGCCCCTGCCCTACGTCAAAATCCCATCTTTATTAAGGTTTCTCAGCTTCCTCTTACAACGTTCCTTTCTGCTTTGCTCAGCTCCTTGTCGACCCGCTCTTTCAGGGCTTCTGGCAGTGGACGATTGGAATAGGTGTTGTAATGCCCCGCCAGGGAATTGAGGGCTGTTTGCATGGTTGTGAATGATTGAAGCCCATTCACGTTGGGGCGTGGTCGATATAAGGAGATGTAGTTGTTGATTAGGGCGCGAGCGTCAGTTTCTGCTTGCCCATGGTTTTCATCATCCTGAGGCATGGCGATGAATGTTTGCAGGCTGCCTGCTACCGCCACAGTGTCTTCGACGTAGTTCCCAGACAGATTGCTGCCATTACCGCCGCAGGCGGTGAGCATTAAACAGAGCCCTAGGCAGAGGGCCACCGCTGCGCGCATGAGCTGCTTAACCATGCGATGCAAGGCAGAGGTCATGCTGGTCAATGCAATTTCTAAGAGTTTAGAGGTGTGGCTATATCCCTCTTTTTAGCTGCGTGTTGATTTCCTTCGTGAGCGAGTCAATAACTTGCTCAGTATTCAGTAACTGGGTCTCTTTATTGGCTCTGCGGACGAGTTCCACCTGGTCATTGGATGCATCCCTGCCGACCACGATGCGCCAAGGGATTCCAATCAAATCGGCATCCTTGAATTTCACGCCAGCCCGCTCTGTTCTGTCATCAAGAAGCACGTCGATGCCGGCCGCTTTTAGCTTGCTGTAAATCTGTTCGCCCAGTTGTTGCTGGGTTTCGTCTTGAAGGTTGGCGATAACGACGACAACTTCAAATGGAGCAATGGCCAATGGCCAGCAGATGCCTGCATCGTCATGATGTTGTTCAACCGCAGCTTGGGCTAGTCGGGAAATGCCGATTCCATAGCAACCCATCCAAAAGTGCTCTTGCTGGCCTGAATCATTGGCAAATGATGCATCCAGTGCCTTCGAGTATTTGCGGCCGAGCTGGAAGATATGGCCAACTTCAATGCCTCGTCGTTCCTCCAGTGTTTGCTTGGGGTCGTGGAGGCAGCGATCACCTGCTTGGGCATTGCGCAGGTCGATGCTGATGGGAGTGTTCCCTAGGAGCGACCAATTCATGCCAATACGGTGCTTGTCGTTCTGATTGGCTCCACAGACAAAGCTTTCAAGGGCAAGAGCTGTTGGGTCGGCAAGGCGGAGAAACTGAGGGTTCCAGGTTTTTGCGCCGCTTAGGCATTGATCGTCGAGATCAGGCCCTAGAGACCCAAAAGGGAAGTTCTTTAAACCTTGTGATCGAAGTTGCTCGGGGCTGATGGGGGTCACATTCAGGACCCCAGTGCTGCGTTCAACTGTCAGAGCATTAACCAGTTTGACCTCATTGAGATCTTGATCTCCTCGCAGGCTTACCAGAATTGGCTGCAATTGCCCGTCTTCAAAACTGGCAAGCATGATCAACACCTTGATCACTTGAGAGGCCTCTAGCCCTTGAGCGGAGCAAAGCTCTTCAATGCTTTTTTGCTTGGGTGTATCAATCAACCCTTCCTTTGTTTTGGCAAGAGGCTGAGCTGGTTGAGGTTGGGATACAGCCTTCTCCTGATTGGCTGCATAGAGTCCATCGGAGCTGGTCAGGATTAGGTCTTCTCCGGCATCGGCTGTGACCATGAACTCTTGAGAGGCCGCCCCACCAATGGCTCCACTGTCTGCATCCACCGCAACGGTTTCCAGTCCACAGCGTTCGAAGATTTTTCTGTAGGCCTCATCCATGGCTGCGTAGGTGGAGCAGAGGTCCGCCTCGCTGGCATGAAAGGAGTAGGCATCTTTCATGATGAATTCTCTGCCACGCATCAAGCCAAATCTCGGCCGAATCTCGTCTCTGAATTTCGTTTGGATCTGGTAAAGGGTTACAGGTAGCTGGCGGTAGGAACGCAGCAAGTCCCCAGCCAGGCTTGTAATCACTTCCTCATGGGTTGGGCCCAGTCCCAATTCCCTGCCCTGGCGATCTTCCAGGTGAAACATGATTCCTTCACCAGCTGTATACCCCTGCCATCTGCCGCTGCGTTGCCAGAGCTCGGCAGGCTGCATTTGAGGCAAAAGGGTCTCTAGACCTCCAGCAGCATCCATTTCCTTCTGGACGATTGCCGTGATTTTGCGCAATACTCGCCACATCATTGGCAGGTACGCATAGATACCTGATCCAATGCGTCGGATATAGCCCCCTCTAAGCAGTAATTGATGGGACGCGATCTCGGCGTCGGCGGGCACATCCCGCAGCGTCACCAGCATCAGGCGGGAGACGCGCATAAAACTAAACAACAGAAGGAATTGGAAGCTACCACCGACCTCTTGGGTGTGACAGTGCGCAAGCTGGCTAAAAGCTTCGGATTGCCTGCTGTTGCATGAGTCTCACCTGCTAAATTCTGCCAACTTTTATCTCTCTAGGGCTTGTTTTATGTTCCCTCAGTCGGTTGACTCTGATTATTCTCAGGTTGGTTCGTCAATTGATTCTGTAAAAGATATTCACTCTGTTGTTTCGCAATCAGAGTCACTTGTAGGTATTGATGATGTTCAGAAGTCTTTAAATCGTTCCAGGGCATCGGTCTATCGCTATACCAATACTGATCCTCGCAACCTTAATCCTCCATTTAATCCACGCAAACTCAATACTGAGTACAGGAGCGATCAAAAAGATCCATTGATGTTTCATCCAAACGAAGTGGCTCGCTTTGCAAAGGATGTTCTTCGGATTAAAGAAGTCACAGTTGAAGTCCTCAATTCGCCTTCAACAGCAACCCAGCAGGTTTTGGCGTCAATTCTTGATGAACTTCGTGCGATCAGATCCCACCTCGAAGGAGTTAGTGATGCTCCTCCCGAGTTGGCTTCCCGTCGCGACCGTCCTGCCGCATAGAGGCTTTTGATGACAGAATGGCTTTGAGCTTTTTGATGGCTATTGGGATACGTCCTTCATTAGCCCATCAAAGCCCCCTAGAACTTGTGATGTTTTTCTCTTGTTCAGGGTTG
>CATBLW010000100.1 GCA_949486985.1 Prochlorococcus marinus str. MIT 9215 | reverse complement strand
TGTCTTCAAAACAAGCAATAGTCGAGATTCAATGTGATCGATTGGCGCGGCTTCGGTGCCTCACCAGGGTCGAATTTCTGGGATGGCAATCGTGAATACTTCACCGTCGAGTTCACCGCCCTAACACCACGCTGATCAATGCGCATCAATCGCACCTGATTGAGGCCAAGAGCATTGGCAGTGGTTTTAGCCTGGTGTTCGCCTTGCCTTAGAGCACTGCGCAACAACTCATCCTCAAGCGTCTTCTTGCCACCGTCCTCAGCAAGAGAGGTCATGCCACGAAGCGCAACGCCTGGCAGACGTGCTGCTGCCTGAATCAAAGCGTCGTAATTGGATCGACCGACTTCCCCACTGACGCTTGTCGTTGCATGCTGGTGGCGAGGCTTAGCGCCTGAGCCACCAGTGGAGTAACTCCGTGGAGCAGGAATCTTCAAATCGCCAAGGCTGAGTGGTCCCACACGGCTACGAACTGATGCCAAGCGCTGATTGAGCTGATCCATCGCGGCCGAAGCTGTTCCAGCCTCAGCACTCACTACCAAGGAAAAACGAAAGCGATCTGAACGCATTTCTCCGCTTTCGGAAACACTCAACTGGAGCAAGGTGCCATCGCAGCGCAGCTCAGCAGCATGAACAGACCTGCCAGCCAATGCGATCAATCCATTCGTGCCAACAAGCCATCCCAACAGCAAGGGAGAACACAACCAACGGACAGGAGAGATAAGCATCTAAATTTGCGATATCTAATCCAAATATAACAATCTTGAGCCATCAAGATGCAAGCAAGCACTTGGCAAATTTAGGTGCATGATGCTTCTTTAAAGCTGATCCATTAATCGACCAAGAAGTTTTAAATAACTTAAAATCAACTGGCACTAATTACCCTAAATCGGCAAGCACGAAGATTTTTTCTGCGGATCAGCAAGTTAAATCAATACTCATCTAGCCAGCCTCCACCCAGCTGCCATGCAAACCATGGGGAATCGCAAGAGGCAACTCAACAACGGCCTGCTCGCTGAGATCATTGGCGTTCAAAATTTCCAAATCTGTAGCGCGGCGTTCACCATTCCAAACAGCAACCAGCACCCAACCATCATCTTCCGCTTCACTGCCAGGCCGAGGAACCATCAACGGTTCACTCACAAAACCTCGCGGTGCGGCACTCCAAACGCAGTCCTCACCGTTGATCAAATCCAACTTTTTAATCGCCTGAAGAGGTGCATTGCCAACACTGCTTTCAGTGACTGCCATCCAGCTGTAGCGCGATGCAAGCCCTTGGTTGCGGGGATTAACCATCGCAAATTCACAACAACGTTCGCTTAATCGCGTTGTTTCGATGCTGTTTTGATTGAGATTGATCCGGCAACGTTCCAACAACCCCTCTGGGATCAAGCCGAAGTCAATCGAGCGAAAGTCTTGATCTGGTTCAACTGATGGGTAATCAGAGTAGTTAATGCTCTCCACAATGATCTCCTCGCCCTCTTCCCAGGCATTGAGATGGTGGAAAACAAAACCATCAGGGCCATCAATAATGCGTGGTGATTCGCCGGCGAAGGCTCCACAGTCACGCGGAATCAGCCAGAACTTCGCCTTGCCGCCAGGCTTAGAACCCAAACACTGAGCCGCACCCTTCTGACCCAGAACAAAAGGCAAGGGATTGAAGCTGATGGCGTTCTGCAAAAACACTGCCCAGTTCGGGGTGATTGCAAAATCATGCAGAAAAGCAAAGCCATTGAAACTGTCACTGCGCTCACTGATCAGACCGCCAGCATCCGCACCTGAAGTTGCGAATTCCATCAAGCGAATCGTGCTCCGTGGCCCGGTCTTCACGCCAAAGGTCACCATCCTGGGAACGTCGTGATGCCCGGGATCAAAGCGAGGGTGAGCACTAAAGGGCTCATCAGGCTCCAACACCCCACCAAGATTGGTTAGGCCATGGGTTTCCAGGCTGTCGGGATCAAGAGCATGGGGGCCTGCCGCCTCCCAAAGGGCAAGCAACTGATCGCCAAGCTTCACCACGTTGGTGTTGGCAATGTTTTTGAGCCGCAGATCAAACGCATTCGCAACAATTCCACCTGGTTTCTGAGTTCCAAAAACCCCCCGGTAAAGGAAGCGATCAACCTCCCCCTCCTCGAGCCAGCCCTCCGTGCGCACAAAGCGATTGCTAAGCATCAGCCTGCCATCGCCAAAGCGCAACGCCGTGATCATGCCATCGCCATCAAAGGGATGATGCACCCACTGACCACCACGCTCCAACTGGCCAGGGCCGTTGCGATAAAAGCAGCCAGACAATTGCGGGGGAATGCTTCCCCGCACTGGTTTCACAACAACAGAACTGAATTCTTGCTGAACATTGCAAAAACCACTCGCCCAATCCTCGCGATCAAAACTCCCTTGAATCACAGAGAAGGCAAGCAGACGGGTCCATCCTTACCGAAGCCAACACCAAGCGCGAGTTCAACCCTGAACGCCGGCTTGCTCAAGCACTCCCTTGCTACTGGGGATGGATCCAACGCGACGCGGATCTACTTCCGTAGCCATGCGTAAGGCCCTCGCGAACGCTTTAAAACAAGCTTCGACGATGTGATGGGAATTGGTTCCATCCAAATGACGAATGTGCAGCGTTAAGCCGCTGTTGTTCACAACGGCCACAAAGAACTCTTTCACCAACTCAGTGTCATAAGTGCCGATGCGCTGAGAAGGAATCTCTAAGCCATAACTGAGATGGGGGCGACCTGAACAATCCAGAGCCACTTGCACCAACGCTTCGTCGAGGGGGGCAACAAAATGGCCAAAGCGGGTGATTCCGATCCGCTGGCCAAGAGCCTGAGACAAGGCCTGCCCAACCGCAATTCCTACATCCTCATTGGTGTGATGGTCATCAATATGGGTGTCACCACTGGCCTTGATCTCTAAATCAAGCAGTCCATGGCTGGACAACTGATGCAGCATGTGATCAAGGAAAGCCACACCAGTTGCTACCGCGCACTCACCTGTGCCATCCAAATCGAGTCGAACACTGACGTTCGTCTCTCCGGTGACGCGATGCACGACACCGACACGCTCGAGTGATCCACTGCTTGATTCGCAGATATCCATGCCTGATGAAAGGCGCCCTAGCGCCGAACTGCTGGCCAAATCATGCCCGGCCCAGCCAACAGATGCCATGCCCTCTGTTCAAAGCCTGCAATCGCTGCTTACCAGCAACTGCGGCAGAAAGGGGAATGGCAGGGCTGAGTTGATCTGCAAAAACTGGCATCCATGGAGCAAGCTGCGCCACCTCCATGGCCAACATGCCGACCAATCACATGCCGTTAATGCAATACCCAGCATCGACATAAATGGTCTGTCCGGAGATGCCACTGGACAGATTGCTCAGCAAGAAGGCTGCTGTGTTGCCAACTTCGGTCTGAGTGACGGTGCGTTGCAGAGGAGCCTTGGCCTCAACGTTGTGGATCATGTCAAGAATTCCACCAATGGCTGAACTGGCCAGGGTACGAATCGGGCCCGCGCTGATTGCATTCACTCGCACTTGCTTCTCAGGGCCCAGCTCAGCAGACAGATAACGCACTGATGCCTCAAGAGCAGCCTTAGCTACACCCATCACGTTGTAGTTAGGGATCGCCCTGTCTGCTCCGAGGTAGGTGAGCGTCACCACCCCCGCACCTTCACTAAACAGAGGCTTGGCGTGGTGACAAAGGGGAGCCAGCGAATAGGCGCTGATCTCCAACGCACGCGAGAATCCCGCTGCCGTTGTAGCGCTGTAATCACCCACCAATTCTTCCTTTCCTGCAAAGGCAAGGCAGTGCACGAGCCCGTCCAGCTGCCCCCACTGCTCAGCAATTGCGGCAAAAACGGATTCAATCTGAGCCCCGTCTTGCACATTCAGAGGCAAAAACAGACTGGGCTCAAGAGGGGCCGTCAGGTCTCGAACCTTGGATTCAAAGCGACCCTTTTCATCCGGGAGATAGGTAATACCCAACTCAGCGCCCGCAGCCTTGAGCTGTTGGGCAATACCCCAAGCAATCGAACGGTTGTTGGCAATACCAGTAACGAGGATCTTCTTACCGCTGAGATCGAGGAGCATCGGGGGCCATCAATGGGGACATTGGCAGCGATTCTCTCCCATACAGGGTCAAATCTTCTGGCAAGGCATTACAGGTCTCCAGAATTTCAATGGATACAACTCAAAACGGCTTGATCATTTCTCAAAACGAATGGCCATTGAGGAGTGCCTCTTGACGCTCCATCTCCTCCATGGGATCAGTCAACATGTCGTCCTCCTCCAATGCTGGCAGCTGCACAGGCTTCACCTCAGCTGCAACCCGAGGCGGTTCCTGCCAATGCCAGCGAGACGTTGGAGCCCGATAGCGACATAGAGCCTCCAACTCCTGCTTCAGGGCCGTGCGCACCTTGTTGCTCGCCAGCACAGCAAAAAACTCCTCACGGGAAGCCAAACCAGAACTAAATGGCTTCGTTCCATTGCCATTAAAAAGTCTGGCTGGGTCTGGCAACCAAAGAGGCGTACAAATTCCTGGAGAACTGGTATCGGTTTCTAAAAAAATGTGCACGCCGTAGCCATCTGGCTGGCTAACCACTGCCAAACCGTCATGAGGAACCTGGCGCTGCAAGGGATAAACCGCCCAACTACGGCTTGAACCAGAACGCAAGCAGCCTGTAAGCATGGCCACGAATGCAATCAGCAACAGATTCCTGCATGGCCCAGTTGCATGATCCAAAGCATGAACATCAACAGCCTTTGCCATGCTGAACCACGATCGAATGGCTGCTGGTCTTCTATGTCAAGAACATCTTCAACCATGCTGCCGCTGGGCACCGCACTACCAAGTTTTGAACTTGATGTAGCACCAGGGACAGGGCCAGACCGCATTAACAGCTCAAGCCTGCCAGGGAAACCCTTACTGCTGATGATTCTCTGCGCCCATTGCCCTTTTGTTAAGCACATCGAAGTTGAACTCAGCCAACTTGATCAGGAGTACCGCGATCGGGTGCAGCTCTTAGCAATCGCGAGCAACAGTCTGATCACCCATCCCCAAGACGGCCCTGAGCAACTAGCCGCGCAAGCAAAAGAACACCGGTGGAATTTTCCCTATCTCTTAGATCGTGACCAAACCCTGGCCAAAGATCTCCAAGCGGCCTGCACCCCAGACTTCTTCCTATTCGCTCCATGCTCAACCGGGCAGCAGGAATTGCGCTACCGAGGCCAATTGGATAACAGCCGGCCTGGAAACAATCTGCCGGTAACAGGCGAAGATCTTCGAACCGCTCTTGATGCAGTGCTGACTGGGAAGCAGGTGAATGCTGATCAACAAGCCTCGATCGGCTGCAACATCAAATGGCATCCAGGCCAAGAACCCAATTGGTTCAACTGATCGACTACTCCCTTACCGGTCAAGCTGAGACTCGCTCGACGTAAGGTTGCCTCCATGCAGGTGCCTCCCTTCAGCCTTTCCCAGCAGCTCGCAGACCTCGGACCTGATCTTGAGGCCGCTGTATTGCGAGTGTTGCGAAGTGGTCAGTTCATTGGCGGCAACGAAATTCAATCATTCGAAGAAACCTTTGCTGCAAGCATTGGCGTCCCTTATGCCGTGGGCTGCAACAGCGGCACCGATGCCCTGATCCTGGCCCTCAGAGCCCTGGATATTGGAGAGGGAGATGAGGTGATTACATGCTCCTTCAGCTTTTTTGCCACGGCAGAAGCCATTAGTGCTGTTGGGGCCAAACCAATCTTTGTGGATGTCGATGCCAACAACTATCTAATCGACCTCGAACAAATCGAAGCTGCCATCACCCCAGCCACGCGAGCCGTTCTGCCTGTTCATCTTTTCGGCCGGCCCGTTGATATGGAGAAGCTGATGGCTATAGCAAAAACGCATGGGCTCAAGGTGATCGAGGATTGCGCTCAGGCCACAGGTGCCGCATGGAATCAACGCCCCGTTGGCTGCTGGGGTGATGTGGGTTGCTTCAGCTTCTTCCCAACCAAGAATCTTGGAGCTGCAGGCGATGGGGGTGCTGTAACAACCCACGACCCAGACCTCTGTCAGCGGATGCGAGAACTAGCAGTCCATGGCATGCCACGCCGTTATCTCCACACCCAACTTGGATACAACAGCAGGCTTGATGCTGTGCAAGCTGCTGTCTTGAATGTGAAGTTGCCACACCTATCG
>CATBLW010000099.1 GCA_949486985.1 Prochlorococcus marinus str. MIT 9215 | reverse complement strand
GTTGGGGGATTGAGTACGCAAGCTCTTTCAATGTCAGAGCTGGTGAATACATGTTCTTTGCGATACGTTTTAATGACGGAAGTAGAAAGCTTTGTGTTTCAAGTAATGGGTTTGAGAATGCCTCTCTCCTCAACAACCCTGCCGCTAGTGGCTTTCTTCGCAAACTATCAAGGTCTTCAGACTCGGCGATCTTTGAATATGAATACCATCCTGGCAATGGATGGGGCTATGAAGTTAAAAAATACACCTTGGATTTAAGCAACCCAGAGCGGCCAGAGTTCTCTGTGATTGATAGCTGGATTCAGCGAAGATGATTCATCAAAAGAGTATGGCTTTGTTGCTGTCTTGTTTTGTTCATTCGATAGCCTTCTAGCATTCTTCTTATTGGTTTCTATTGATTCCCGCTTGTTCTCTTCTTGTGCAAATTTTCTTCGATTTCATGTCTACCCTTTTTGCAAATCGCTGCAAAGACCTTTGAGCAAGATATATCCAATAGAGTTTTTCAGAAGTAGGTTTTTTTGTATAAAAATAATCCCGATTTAAATGATTAGCTGTAGTAGCCAGTCGCAACCAATCCGTTGTGAGCCATCAGGCTTCAGCATCACAACTTGATCCATACAGCTGAAGCCAAGATCAGCTAATGGAGTCTTTGCTGGAGAACCGCCTAACAACTTCGGAGCCACCATCACCATCAACTCCTGAACGCAACCCTGCTGCACAGCTGCGGTCGCCAATTGCGATCCACATTCCCAGAGGATCCGATTGCAACCACGTTTCGCCAGCTCCTGCATCAAATCCTTTGGCTCTGAGGCCGATAATTCACACAGTTCTGGTCCCTGAGGCCAGCGAACAGATTGCCTGGATTCCGCCTCTGGGCCATGGGCAACAAGAGTTGCCGCCAGGCTTGTATCCCAGAGTTGAGCTGTAGCCGGCAAGTTAAGACTGCGACTCAGCACCACGCGTAGTGGTTCCGGTTGCCTTAGTCCACGACTGGTGAGCAGGGGATCGTCGGCCCTCACTGTTCCAGCTCCCACGATCACAGCATCACAACCAGCCCGTAGGCGATGCACCCAGTGGCGAGCTTCAGGGCCACTGATCCATTGACTGGCGCCGTTTGGAAGTGCTGTGCGTCCATCCAGGCTCATGGCCCACTTGAGAATTCCCCATGGACGGCCAGTGCGCACTCGATGGACAAACGCACGGTTCTGGTGAGCGGCTTCGGCTTCAAGCACACCACTGATTACCTCAAGCCCTGCCTCTCGCAGATGGCTCAAACCAGCTCCAGCCACGCGAGGATCAGGGTCCTGCAAGGCCACAATGACCCTGCTGATCCCCGCCTTCACGATGGCTTCGGTGCAAGGAGGCGTTCGCCCTTGATGACAACAGGGTTCCAAGCTGACAACAAGGGTGCCAGCGCGTGCCTTCTCCCCGGCCTGAATTAAGGCGCCGACTTCGGCATGGGGCTGACCAGCACGAGCATGAAAACCTTCCCCAACCAAGATTCCATTCTCATCTAAAACAACAGCTCCTACCAAGGGGTTGGGGCTTGTCGAACCTTCAGCCAGTGCAGCCAACCTCAGGGCACGCCGCATCCACGGCACCCACGTGCTGTTCCTGTCTTGATGGAATGGCATCAAACAGGTGGGTCTTGGGGAAGAGAACGCCACTCCTCCACCACATAGGGAGGTATAGGTAACTCCGTAAATACACCTGGCAATTCCAATCGCAGTGGTCGGTTCTTATTCATATCTGCCATTAAGGCTGTGAGATCAAATTCTGCGGCTGCTTCGCGAACATCTCCAGCAAGTAGCTGATTGTCCATGGTGATGTCGGCCAGAGTCCAATCATGAAGACCTGCATGCACGGTCATGTCGGTGGGGTGGTCAAGTCGAAGCCGGCCTGGGAAACCAACAATCCTCAAGACCATCCGCTCTTCTTGAGGACCCGCCCGATAGGCAACAACCCTCCAGCTCTCATAATCGAGATCTCTCAGCGTCTCCAAGCTGCGTGCACTAGGCCAACCATCTTCCCCATCATTCGCCATCACCTTGGCTTGAGCCATGGTTGGTGTGAGTAACAGCAGGACTAACCCCACCAACAGACTGACCAGAATCAGCTTTAAGCCATGGAAGCCTTGCCATGGATGGGATGAGGACATCTCTGTTGCGGCCATAGCTGAGACATGATCTGCAAACTGTAGTTTTACACTCTCACGCAGAAATCCAGCAGCAACTCGCCATGGCTAGATAGATGTTTCTTTTGACCAATTACTTCTGTTTATAAACTCAGTTATTGTGGCTTTTTTGCCCATTCGTTCACATTCTTTCTGATATTCAAGAAATGGAGTCCAGGGGCATCGTTTTGAGACATTGTCAATGCCAGGACCAGCATTCAAAGGATCCCAGCCTTCTCGATATGTTCGCTGAGTAGAAGGAGAAAATTCGCCAAAAGCGCGTACCTTATAACGCTCACGGTAATCATCAGCATAGCGAGGAAAACTTTGATAAATAGGCCGCTCGCCAGCATCTCGTCCAGGCAATAATCGTGAGCGCTGTTGAGGCACACGGTCATAGCCAAAAGCACTCATGTATTCATCACTTGTTAGCAACGCATCAACAAAGGCTTCATAACCGCAGTCGGCAATGACTGTCGACCATGAGCGACGCTCAGCGTCTCCGTGAACCGAGCGTCCGAGAATGCGACCGACGAGTTGATCAACCATGCGGTAATTAGAGCTGCATTGGTAATAACCTTCGTAAAACCTTCTTGATAGCAGTAGCCCCCTGATGAAGTCACGCACTGTGATGCTTCCATTGCGTAACTGTGATTCAAGGTATGGATCTTTATCGAAGCTGAGGGCATGAAAGAAGATCTGTCGATAGGACCTATTGATTAATCTGTCTATTTCGGAGCTAAGGCTGTCAGTGCTGCCACCTAATGGAGCCAATGATGAATGCTCGCTTTCGTTCTGGTCGCTGGAAAGGCTGTTGACCCTGGCATTCTGGGTTGTCAGCGGATAAGCGAGCAGAGGAAGAGCCATTAATGGATTTAGGCGAGACGCGGATGTGATTATTAATCCCATTCTGATGGACAATCTCCATCTCATGACCAGCAATACGGCAGCAAATGGTGTGACTAAAATCACCAGTATGCATGACAAAACAAGGCAAATCTTCTGAGATTGTCTTTATTGATGCCAAGTTAAGTGTTTTCTTGACATCGA
The DNA here is from genome assembly GCA_949486985.1 of Prochlorococcus marinus str. MIT 9215. Classification (GTDB taxonomy): domain Bacteria; phylum Cyanobacteriota; class Cyanobacteriia; order PCC-6307; family Cyanobiaceae; genus MIT-9215. The sequence continues at coordinate 983 of CATBLW010000099.1, read as the reverse complement.
GGATCGGGCGTCCTGGGCGGCTCCCTTTCGCTTGTCTGAAGATTGAGTTGTTATTGGTAGGAAGTAAAGGCTTTGGAACTTATAACTTGCTTGTATTGGAGGAGTTGGATTGGTTGATAGGGCCAGATTGCTTGCTTATAGGCATTGCTTGCTTGTAGTCATTGCTTGCCCATGCCTATTCCTTGCTTGCGCCTTGCTTGATTGTTTACGCGAGTTTTGATGCCCCTGGGATTGGGCTCCAATCGGTATGGGCTGCCCATAGGGCCCAAATCGCCATAGCCTGTAGATTGTGTCCAGCTCTGAATGTACCCGAGGTTGTTATTGATCTTGGTGTGCGGAATTGTAATCCTCCTTCGTAAATTTGTTTGATCACTGCCAGGTAAATCTCTTCGGCTTTGAGATTTTTACCCATTAATCGGTAGTAAGCAGCAAGGCAAAAGTTGATGCCTATCGAGACTTCTGATGAACACTTTTTATTGGAATTAAGCGGCTTCCCGTCATGGCGCAAGCTGTTGGTAATTCCTATCGCGTCGCCATTGAACTTCTCAAAGCACGCTTCATGCACTGCATTGAGTGTGCTTGTGCAGCGTTCATCGATAACAACCGATGGCAGTCTTAGCAAACGTGCATAGAAATCACCACAAAGTTGGTCAGCCATCACGACTGCTGTTTGATTTTCGGAATCAATCTTGTAGTGCTCTCCATTCCAGAGAAGCTTGTCGAAATTGGCTCGTGATTGTTCTAGCCAATGACTGAATTGGTGTTGTTCATTGCCGGTTTCTAACCCCAGTTCAAGCTGCAATCGCTGGGCCATCGCCAGTGCGGCTTCCAATGCAGCGATCCAGAGAGCACCGCAATAACTGCTAACCCCCTGCAAAGGCAAACCTTCAAAAGTCTGAGCAGGATTAGCGCCATGCTCAGGCAAACCATCGTTATTCTCATCAAACTGCTTGAGATAACGCAGGGCCAGCACCGTCGCTGGC
>CATBLW010000098.1 GCA_949486985.1 Prochlorococcus marinus str. MIT 9215 | reverse complement strand
CGTGGTTTGCCACGACAACGACTGGTCCCTGTTGGGGCACGTTTTCATTGCCGTAAGTGCATCCCCTGAACAGACCTCTGAAAATGGGAAAAACCAGCAGATAGCTCACAAGTTTGTAGGTGAGGCTTGGCCTTGGCGTTGTGATCAACGTCAGCTCTGGTTTCTCAACGGGGGTTGAATTGGTCAATGGATTTAGTGCCCTAGATCGGCTGCACTGGCTAGCTGGCTTGTGGTGACACCTTTTAGGGAGCGCTTAAACAGGCCACTCAGAACATTCCCGGGGCCAATTTCGACAACGGTGTTGATGCCTGTCTGGGCCATTGCATCCATGGTCTCTCGCCAGCGAACACCTGTGGTCATTTGTTGTTTTAGTCGCTGCTTGAGCAGGTGAGCATCACAAGTGGGCGTGGGATCGGCATTGCTGAGAACGGGGACCCTGGCGTCGTTGAATGTCACCTGATCCAGCTCTTCAGCAAAGGCAGCGGCGGCCTTTTCCATAAAAGGCGAATGGAAAGCGCCGGACACGGGCAATGGAATCGCTCGCTTACAAGTGAGCTGGTCGCTGACTTCTTTCACAGCTTCGGGGCTGCCGGAAAGCACCACCTGAGCCGCACTGTTGTCGTTGGCGATTACAACACCTTCGGTTGCGGCAACAAGTTCGTCGAGTTGGTCGCGATCAAACCCCAAGACCGCAGTCATCGCTCCACCTCCGGCCGCCGCCATGAGTTCAGAGCGACGCAACAGCAGCTGTAGCGCTGTATTGACGTCAAAAACGTCAGCTGCATAAAGGGAGGCAAGTTCGCCAAGGCTGTGGCCTGCAACCAGGGAGGCCTCTCGCCCTTGCTGGCGCAGGTCATCCACCAACAAGGACTCGACGACAAACAGTGCAGGTTGGGTGTTGCGGGTGTCGTTGAGATCGTCTGGATCGGTGCCGGCCTTGCTGTCGCCACGGCAGATTGCAAGCAGATCCCTTTGCATCATTTCTGAAGCAAGGGCAAAGCGCTCTTCGGCGCCGGGCAGGCTTAGAACGGGGTCAGCCATGCCAAGTTTTTGTGAGCCCTGTCCGGGGAACACCCAGGCAATCGACATCTGCAGGCGTTAGCGATTTAGCCGGAGCCTAAGCGGGCCCCTGCCAGCGGATGAGTGCCGCGCCCCAGCTCAAACCAGCTCCAAAACCACTGCTCGCGATTAGTTGGCCAGGTTGGATGCGTCCATCGCGAACGGCCTCATCAAGCATGAGAGGGATCGTGGCTGCTGAGGTGTTGCCGTAGTTAGCAAGGTTGCTGAGCACCTTGTTTTTGGGAATGTCGAATCGATCAGCCACAGCATCAAGGATGCGTTGGTTGGCTTGGTGAAGCAGTAGCCAGTCCAGGCCATCAGGTGTGGTGTTGGTTGCGCTGAGCAGGGTTTGCAGGATTGCGGGGACTTCCCTTACCGCGAATTTGTAAACCTCTTGGCCATTCATTTGGATCGTTTCAAAGCCTCCTTTCTGGTAGGTGCTGCTTGCAACGAGCGGTAGATGATCTTGGAACTGAGGCAGGTTGAGGCAGTCGCCGCGACTGCCATCCGATTTCATTTGAAAGCCCAGCAGTCCATTGTTTTCAGCACTGGTGGCTTCCAGGGCAACGGCGCCGGCACCATCGCCAAACAAAACACAACTTCTGCGATCGTCCCAATCGACCCAACGGCTCAATTGGTCTGCGCCGATCACAAGTGCCCGGCGCATGGCACCAGTTCGCAGGAATTGCGATGCGGTGATCACAGCAAAGAGAAATCCACTGCAGGCCGCTGTGAGATCAAAAGCTGCCGCTTGTTTGGCGCCAATCTTGGCTTGAACCTGAGCGGCGGAGCCGAAGAGATCATCTGGGGTGGAGGTGGCCAGAACAATCAGATCGAGGCTGTCGGCTGACCATCCCGACATCTTGAGAGCAGCCTCAGCGGCTTGCTTGCTCAAGGATGTAAGGGTTTCGTCCGATCCGATCACGCAACGGCTTCCGATACCAGTGCGGCTGCGGATCCACTCATCGGTTGTCTCGACCCTCTGGCCAAGTTGATCGTTTGTGACCCGTTGGCACGGCACAGCGCTTCCACTGCCAACGAGAGCAACTCCGCCAAGGATTGTGGGCGTTCCAGCCAAGGGCAAGCCGTCCCAGTTGGCGTCAGTCAATCACAGTGCTTCGACAAGGGGGGTTCAAGCACTGACTGTCGAGGCCTTTTGCAGTTGAGCAAGATCGTCCATGACGCCATGGCTAGCGGCCGAGTGGGCCAGTCGTAGTGCACTCACCACGGAGAGCGCTTTGCTGCTGCCATGACCAATCACACAGATGCCATTAACCCCAAGCAAAAGGGCACCACCGTGTTCAGCGTGGTCGAGCCTTTTCTTTATTCGCTTGAGGTTGCTGCGCAAAAATGCGGAGCCAACTTTGCCTCGTCGGCCCCGCGGTAATTCAGCTCGCAGTACATCCAGAAGCACACTGCCGACGGATTCAAGGAATTTCAGCAGCACATTGCCGGTAAAGCCATCGCAGACCACCACGTCGAACTCACCGGAAAGAACATCTCTGCCCTCGCAGTTACCCGCGAAATGAAGGCGTTTCTCCTCGCGGAGAAGTTCATAGGCGCGAATCGATAGATCATTGCCTTTGCATTCTTCTTCGCCAATGTTGAGCAAGCCAATGCGTGGCTGAGCCACCTGGAGCACATCGCGAGAATAGATATTGCCAAGCAGGGCGAATTGATGCAGATAGGTGGGCTTGCAATCCATGTTGGCGCCGACATCCAGCACCAGAACAGGTTGGCCTGGATCCTTGGTGGGGAAGAGAGCACCAATGGCGGGACGGTCAATTCCTTTAAGGCGACCGAGTCGGAAGATGGCTGAAGCCATCAGGGCACCGGAATTGCCGGCGGAATACATCGCCAGGGCTTCGCCTTTTTTGACCAGGTCCATGGCCAGGTTGATGCTGGCGTCGCGTTTACGGCGCACGACAGTGGCTTCTTCATCCATACCCACGGAGGGGCCACTGGCTACGAGCTCAAGATGGCCTGCTTTTGTGGCCTGATCCAGTTCTTCGCTCAGGTCCAAGGCCTGGGCTGCGGCCTGCACCTTGTCGGATTCACCGACAAATTTGATCCTTAGAGGCAGTCGCTGGATGGCCTGAAGGCAGCCGTCAAGAATCGGGCCAGGGGCATTGTCGCCGCCCATGCCGTCCACGGCGATCCAGAGGCGATCACGATCAAGGATGGCTTCTGCTTCTGTGCCGCTTTCGCTGCTTTGTAGACGCCTGAGCGGATCAAAGACGAGGGGCTGCAGCATGTTGCCGGCGATCGATCCGGCACTGGAGACCACGGATCCGGCACTAGAGCCAGCATTTGCGACCACGGTTCCAGCACTGGAAACAACAGACCCGGCACTGGAGACGACAGATCCAGCCACGTTGCCAGCGCTGGAGACCACAGATTCCGCAACGTTGCCGGCACTGGAGACAACAGATTCAGCCACATTGCCGGCGCTGGAGACCACAGATTCAGCAACATTCCCCGCAGCAGAAGCAGAGTTGGTCGCAGTGCCGACAAGGCTGGTGACAGCGGCATTGCGCCGATACCAAACAACCAGCCGCCGGATGGCCTTGGGGCGAGTGCTCTTGCTCCTGGGCTCTAAAGCCGAGGAGGAATCAGGGTCCTTCGGAACCAATGGAGTCGACGATGCGCTGGAACAGGTAGCCGGTTCCCCTTGCTGTGAGAATCAGCTCAGGGTTGGCGGGGTCGTCTTCGAGCTTGGAGCGTAGCCGTGAAATATGGACATCCACGACTCGCGTATCAACATGTCGTTCGGGGGTATAACCCCAGACTTCTTTAAGGATTTCACCGCGACTGAAGGGCTCCCCTGATCGACTGACAAGCAGCTCAAGCAAGCTGAATTCCATGCCTGTTAGACGAATCCGCTCGTCGCAGCGGAAAACCTGTCGCTTATTGGTGTCGATTTTCAGTTCTGAGACTTGAATCACCCCAGAGTTGGGGATGCCAGCAATCTGTTCTTTCTCAACTCTTCGCAGCACGCAGCGAATGCGCGCTTCAAGTTCCTTGGGGCTAAATGGTTTGACGACGTAATCGTCAGCACCAAGCTCCAAACCTGTGATCCTGTCGGCAACATCACCCAGTGCCGTCAGCATCACGATGGGCACATCTGATTCTTTGCGTAACTCTTGGCAGACTCCATAGCCATCAAGCTTTGGCATCATTACGTCGAGCACGACAAGATCGGGCTCGCAGGTATGGAAAGCATCGAGTGCTTCGTTGCCGTCGTTTGCGGTGACAACCTGATAGCCGATCATCGAAAGGCGGGTTTCGAGGATCCGGCGAATGCTGGCCTCATCGTCGACCACGAGGATCGTTTCTTTTGATGGGCTAGATGCCGTCATGCCGTATAAGCGGCTTTATTAACAGAAGCTTAGATAAGAGCGAGTGACTCGCATCGCCGTATTGCTTCATTCAACGCCAACTTTCTTCACACATCTTCGTGGCACGCCCTGTTTCTGTTTATGTCTGCCAGAGCTGTGGCGCCCAAACACGTCAGTTTTTTGGTCGCTGTTCCAGTTGTGGAGATTGGAATTCTCTAGTCGAGCAGAAGGCTGCTTCTACTGATCGCCGGCGAGGTGGTGTTGGCGCCGAGAAGGGAGCCGTGCCAACAGCTCGCCGCTCGGCGCCAATGTCATCACTAGGGGAGAAGCCTCTGCAGCGGTTGGCCAGTGGTTACATCGAATTCGATCGGGTGCTGGGCGGTGGCCTTGTGCCTGGGTCTTTGGTGTTGGTGGGTGGTGACCCAGGTATTGGCAAGAGCACCTTGCTGTTGCAGAGCGCGACGGCGATGGCGACAGATCATTCCGTTCTTTATGTCAGTGCCGAAGAATCTGCGCAGCAGGTGAAGTTGCGATGGCAACGCCTGCAGGGGCTGGAGTCTGATCTGCAGTTGCTGGCAGAAACGGATCTAGATCTCGTGTTGCAGGAACTTGAAGCGTTGCGCCCTGCTGTCGCAATTATTGACAGCATTCAGGCTTTGCATGACGACAACCTCTCCAGCGCGCCTGGCTCCGTTGCTCAGGTGCGTGAGTGCGCAGCAGCCTTGCAGCGCTTAGCGAAGCGACAAGGCACAGCTCTAGTGCTGGTGGGCCATGTGACGAAGGAGGGTGTGTTGGCTGGCCCCAAGGTTCTGGAGCATCTGGTGGATGCCGTGTTGACCTTTGAAGGCGATCGTTTTGCCAGCTATCGCCTCTTGCGAGCGGTCAAGAATCGCTTTGGCGCCACTCACGAGTTGGGTGTTTTTGAGATGCAGGGCAAGGGGTTGGTTGAGGTTGGTAACCCCAGTGAGTTGTTCCTCAGTGGCGAAAGTGCTTCTGGAGTGGCCAGCATCGTGGCGTGCGAAGGCACCCGCTCTTTGGTTGTTGATCTTCAGGCGTTGGTGAGCATCACCAGCTACGCCAGCCCAAGACGCACAGCTACAGGCATTGGTACGAATCGTTTGCACCAGATCTTGGCCGTGTTGGAAAAGCACATGGGCTTGCCACTGTCTCGTTATGACTGCTATTTGGCAGTTGCTGGTGGCCTTGATGTGGAGGAGCCAGCTGCTGATTTAGGGGTGGCTGCAGCGGTTGTCTCGAGCTTTAGGGATCTCACCTTGCCAACAGGAACGGTGCTGATCGGTGAACTTGGCCTGGGTGGTCAGTTGCGGCCTGTCGGCCAGCTGGCTCAGCGTTTGCAAGAAGCTGTGCGGCTTGGATTTCATCGGGCTGTGGTGCCCCGTGGCAGTGGCAGTGGCTTAGGAGCCTTAGAACAAGGCTTGGAGTTGCAACTTCTGGAGGCTGGCAGTGTTACTGAGGCGTTGGTCTTGGCTTTGGGAGTGGATCCAGCTGAGGATCAGAACTGAAATCACAGCAGAAGGCACAGTCACTCCGCCTTTGAATTGCCTGCATGAGTGCAGTGGCTTAGGCCAGTAAATCCACTCCCACCAGTTCAGATCAGTCCCTTTACCTCAACCAGCTCAGAGCAACCAGCTCAGAGAAACCAGCTCAGAGAAACAAGTTCAGAGCCATCACTCAGAAGTAGCTGTTTGCTGCTTTAGAAGTAGCTGTTTAGAAGTAAACGTCGACATTGCTTCGGCCTGTCGACTTCAGCCAGTTTTCAATGTCTAGGTAGCCGCCGGGATACAGCCGCACAGCTTGAGTCCAAACTTCTACGGCTTTATCGAACCAGCGATCCGCTTCGTCTTGACGCCCCTCTTCTTCTGCCAGCCGGCCACGTTTTTCGTAGATCAGCCCCATGTTCTTGAGACAGGAAGGCTGTTTTGAGTTCTCTGCTAGTGCTTTCTCATAAGTCACAAGAGCGAGATCTTCGTCGCCATTGCTCATGTAGATGATCGCCATGTTCTTGAGGGTTTCGCTGCGATCAAAGCAATTCTCTTCGAGCTTCAGGCTCTCTTCGTAGTTCTCCAGGGCTTCGGCATAGTCACCCGAGTTTTGACACGAGAGCCCATCGCGGTAGTACACATACGCTTCTTTGGCTTTGTTGTTGATCGGCATCACTTTGACGATCAGATCTGCCATCACCGTGAACGTCTTGTCGATGAAATTGTCTTTGTTTTGAGTGCGGGGCACGGCGGGCCTGAATGAATAACGACCATTGTCAAGCTATTGCTGGATTGCAATCTGTGCACTCTTGCCGCAATCTTTTCTTTTGCTTCTGCTTTGCGGATCAGAAGCTGCGTTTTCTTGCTCTCTCTCACTAGCTTGAAAGCACTCCCGATCGATTCGTGCGCATTCGCGACTGTTTTCAGGTCATTGCTCTTCAAATCATTGGTCTTCAGGTCATTGGTTCTCAGGTCATTGGTCTTTATGGCATTGGCCGTCAGAGCTTCGGTCTTCAGGGCATGGCCCTTCAGAGCTTCAGCAGTAAGAACATTGGCAATAAGTACGCCCAGGGCTTCTCTGGCACCGAGATGGGCCCCAAAACATGACGGATACAACGATGGCTGCTCATTCCGTTTTGCTCGATGTCGAGGGGATGAAATGTGGTGGTTGTGTGCGCTCTGTTGAGCGCATCTTGCTTGAGCAGCCCAGTGTCTCGAACGCCAGTGTCAATCTGGTGACACGCACAGCTTTGTTGGATTTTGAGGGTGAGGACCCTGCTCTTGAGCCGATCCTGGAGGTTCTGGCGGCGCGAGGTTTCCCTGCGCACGCTCGATCAACGGATTCTCAGAATCAAGAATCACAGTCGCTAGCAGAGAGTCAATCGGCAGGTGCTTGGTGGCGTCAGTGGCGCCAGTTGATGGTGGCCATGGTGTTGCTGCTGCTGTCAGTGCTTGGACACCTTGCCGAAGGTGGTCATATCCAAGTGCCGATTTTGGGCACCTTGCCTTTCCATGCTGTGCTGGCCACGGTTGCCTTGTTGGGGCCAGGTTTGCCGATTCTGGTTGGTGGCGTCCGAGCGGCCTTGGCGTTTGCTCCCAGCATGGACACGCTTGTGGGATTGGGAGTTAGCAGCGCTTACCTGGCCAGCCTGGTGGCTTTGATCTGGCCGCAAGTTGGCTGGCCTTGTTTCTTTAATGAGCCCGTGATGTTGCTGGGCTTTGTGCTGCTTGGCCGCTTCCTTGAAGAACGGGCTCGTTTTCGCACAGGTCGAGCCCTGAAACAGTTGGCTCAGTTGCAGCCCGATACCGCAAGGATGGTTGTGGCTGATGGTGTCATCCGTGATGTCAGGGTTGGTGCTTTAAGACCTGGCGAGCGGGTGCAGTTATTGGCAGGTGATCGCATCCCTGTTGATGGTGTTGTCGTTGATGGGCATTCCGCGGTGGATGTTTCGAGCCTGACCGGCGAGCCGTTGCCTTTAGAAGCTTCCCCAGGCATTGAACTGGCTTCAGGCAGCCTCAACCTTGAAGCCACGTTGGTGTTGGAGGTGCAGCGGGTAGGTGCTGAAACCGCTTTGGCGCGAATCATCAGCTTGGTCGAGCAGGCCCAGGCGCGTAAGGCTCCGATTCAGGGTCTTGCGGATCGCGTGGCAGGCCGTTTTTGCTATGGCGTTGTCAGCTTGGCCACGGTCACATTCCTGTTTTGGTGGTTGCTGGGCGCCAGGCTTTGGCCTCAGGTGTTGCATGCTTCCGGTCAGGGGATGTTGCATGGCCATGCCGACGGTTTGCATGCCTCGCTTGGCAGTGGCGCTGAGACGCCATTGGGCCTTGCTTTACAGCTAGCCATTGCCGTGTTGGTTGTTGCTTGTCCCTGTGCATTGGGCTTGGCAACTCCCACGGTGATTACGGTGGCTTCCGGACAAGCAGCGCGGCGGGGTTGGCTATTCCGTGGCGGCGATGTGATTGAAATGGCTGCTTCGCTGCGTCAGGTCGTCTTTGATAAAACGGGCACGCTCACCTTGGGGCGTCCCCTGGTGTCAGCTGTGCTGGGAACAAAGAACCCCGATCAATTGCTGAAACTTGCCGCCAGCCTTGAGCAGAACAGTCGGCATCCTTTGGCTCATGCTGTCTTGCAGGAGGCGCAGCGGCATCAGTTGTCCTTGTTGCCTTCGCTTGATACGAGAACGTATCCGGGTGCAGGCTTGGCTGGCGAGTTGGAAGGGGTTGAGGGAACAGTCCGCGTGGGCACGCCTGAATGGCTTCAGTCGGAAGGTGTCCATTGGAACGCTGATCTGAAGGCTGCCGTAGACAAGGCCTCCAGTCAGGGGCAGTCAGTGGTGGGTGTGGCAGTCGGTGATGCCGCTTTGGGCCTTGTGGCGATTGAAGATCGACTGCGTCCTGATGTTGGTGTTGCCCTCGATCGCCTGCGTCAGCAAGGCATGACTTTGGCCATGCTCAGTGGTGATCGCCGTCAGGCCGTAGAACGACTAGGCGATCAACTGGGTTTTCAAGCACAGCAGCTGGGTTGGCAGTTGTTGCCGGCTGAGAAGCTTGAGAGGTTGGAGCGATTGCAGCAGATCGGCCCGGTGGCCATGGTTGGTGATGGCATCAATGATGCGCCTGCTTTGGCTGCAGCAGACCTAGGCATCGCTGTCGGAACGGGCACGCAAATTGCCCAGGATTCAGCTGATCTCGTTTTGTTGGGAGACCGTCTTGAAGGTTTGCCTGAGGCCCTTTGGTTGGCTCGTCGCACCATGGTCAAGGTGCGACAAAATCTGATTTGGGCTTTTGGCTACAACCTGATCGCCTTGCCGATTGCGGCAGGACTGTTGTTGCCAGGTTTTGGCTTGCTGCTCTCTCCACCTTTGGCGGCCATGTTGATGGCCTTGAGTTCAGTCACTGTGGTGGTGAATGCATTGTCTTTGCGAACTGCATGAGGGGAAGGTTTTTAGTTCTTGAAGGCATTGATGGTTGTGGCAAGACCACTCAGCTCCGTCATCTCGCCAATTGGCTTCCTAGTAGTGGCTTGTTGCCGGAAGGGGCCTCCTTGCTGCTCACCCGCGAGCCTGGCGGCACGGCTTTAGGGGCCTCGCTTCGCACCTTGTTGTTGCATCCTCCTGGGGAGGTCTCTCCTGAGCCTTTGTCTGAATTGTTGCTCTATGCGGCCGATCGGGCTCAGCATGTCGCTCAGTTGATTCGGCCCGCACTCGAGCAGGGACATTGGGTGATCAGTGATCGTTTTAGTGGCTCCACCCTTGCCTATCAGGGTTTCGGACGGCAACTGGATTTGAATGTGATCGAGCAACTGGAGAGCATCGCCACAGCAGGTCTTGTGCCTGATCTCACCGTTCTATTGGAGTTATCTGTCGAGGAGAGTCTGGTCAGGCGCGGGGATAGGCCTAACGATCGCATCGAGGCTGAAGGTGTTGAGTTCTTGTCCAGGGTGGCATCAGGTTTTCGATCCCTCGCCTCGCAGCGGAACTGGCTGCGGATTGAGGCTGATCAACAGATGGAGATCGTGAGTGCATGCATGGAACGTGAATTGAGGCAGCACTTTGCTGGCTTCAAGGAGGCGACCACTTGAGCCTCGAGAGCAGGCCTATATCTGAGCCGCTATCGCAGGCTGGCCAGTCTGGATTGTTTGCTGATTTGATCGGACAGCCTTTGGCTGTTGCATTGCTTGAGGCCGCCTTGGCGAAGGATCGTCTGGCGCCTGCCTATTTATTCACGGGGCCTGACGGCGTGGGTCGGAGTTTGGCCGCGATCCGTTTTCTGGAGGGGATGCTCACGGCTGGTGAGCCTTCGCTGCGCGAACGTCGACGTTTGGAAGCTTTCAACCATCCTGATTTGCTTTGGGTTGAGCCCACATATCAGCATCAAGGTCGATTGGTACCCATCTCTGAGGCCGAAGCTGAAGGGGTTAGTCGTCGTACTCCTCCCCAGATCAGATTGGAACAGATCAGAGGCTTGACCCGGTTTCTTGGCCGTCAGCCAGTTGAGGCAAGGCGAGGGATGGTGGTGATTGAAGCCGTGGAGGCCATGGCTGAAGCGGCGGCCAATGCCTTACTCAAAACCCTCGAAGAGCCTGGCCATGGCTTGCTGATTTTGCTTTCGGCTGCTCCGGAACGCTTGTTGGCGACGATTCATTCGCGCTGTCAACAGATTTGCTTTTCTCGCTTGGATGAAGAGGCGATGCAGGCTGTTTTGACTCAGGAACGCGTCGCTGAGACCTGGGCGTCGTTAAGACAATTGGATCGACCAGATCTTCACGCCCTCTCGGCAGGGTCTCCAGGCGCACTGTTGCATCATCTCAAGGCTTATCAGGAGATTCCAGATCCACTTTGGCCTCGACTTGAACAGCTTCCTAAGCAACCCATGGAAGCTTTGGCTTTGGCAAGGGATCTCACAGAGGCTCTCAATGGAGAGCAGCAGCTCTGGTTGATTAATTGGTGGCAACACCACCTTTGGCGTCAACAGGTTGATGCCAAACCATTGAAACGTTTGGAGAGGCTGCGCTCCCACCTTGGTTCCTTCGTTCAGCCCAGGTTGGCTTGGGAAGTGGCGTTATTGGAAATGATTCCTGCCGCCTAACTGAATTGGCTGTTTGTTTGATGAGCTGTTTGATTGATGGCCAGTTGGCTTGATGCGTTTATTGGCTTGATGATGAGAAGTTGGCTTTAGGCGCTGGCTAGCTCACCAGCTTCACCTTGATCGCGCTTGCTTTTTTCTTCTTTCTCTTTTCTGGCTTGAGCCAGTACATCTTGAAGCCCTTCTAGCTGATCTCCAGTTGGTAATTCGAGGCAGTAACCAGCGCCGTAGACGGTTTTGATGAAACGTGGTTTGCGGGGATCGGGCTCTAATTTTGTCCGCAGATGGCGCACATGAACGCGAATCGTTTCGATGTCGTCGTCCGGTTCATATCCCCATACTTCTTTGAGGATCAATGATGGAGCAACGGTTTGGCCATGCCTTTGAAGGAGGCAATGCAGCAACTCAAATTCCAAATGAGTGAGTCGAACGGGCCCTTCAAACCAAATCGCTTCAAAACGCTCTGGAACAAGCGTCAGTGGTCCATAGCTAAGAATTTCCTGATGGCTGCCGCTGCCTACAGGGGCTCGATCGGTTCGTCGTAGGAGAGCTTTCACTCTCACCTGCAGCTCTTCGAGATCAAATGGTTTTGTTAGGTAATCATCAGCACCAGAGTTGAAGCCGCTGACTTTGTCTTTGGTTCCTCCCAGCGCTGTAAGCATCAGGATTGGGATCCCTGCCGTGCGTTCGTCTCGACGCAGGCGTTGGCAGAGGGTCAACCCATCAACCTTGGGCAGCATCAGATCGAGCAGGATCAGATCAGGGATGTACTGAAGAGCCAGTGCTTGACCTTTGATCCCGTCTTCAGCCCTCTGGACATCGAAACCACTGTGCTCCAAATGGCCGCTCAGCAGATCGCGCATGTCCTGGTCGTCTTCGATCAGCAGGATGCAAGGCTTCATTTAGATCTGGACCAAGGACGGATGGAACATGATCGAGTTACGTTCGCGTCAGTTTCGTT
>CATBLW010000097.1 GCA_949486985.1 Prochlorococcus marinus str. MIT 9215 | reverse complement strand
CTGCAGAGCGCTGACGTTGAAGCCGGTCACTTGGTGCGCGCTGGTGAACCCATCGGCCGGGTGGGCCGGAGCGGCTCCGCCAGCACCGACCATCTCCACGTGGAGCTCAGACGACTGGAGGGTCGGCAGGCCTTTGCTCTGGATCTTGGTCCACTACTGCCATCAGAATCCACACTCATAAAGATCAGTGGCCCTCCGGCTAACTTCTGATGCATGGATGACTTTCGGCCACCTGTTCAGGCATCGCTGACCACTCTGGGTGCCGACACCCTCGATCTGCTGCGTCGCAACGACTTGCTGCATTCCTTGGTGAGGAAGCAGCTCATGCATGAGGCCACCGCCGGCCTCAACCCCTCACCAGAACTGATTCAGAAGGCGCTGGTGAACCACTGCCAACAAGCACAGATCAAAGATGAAGCAGCTCTAAAAATCTGGCTGGAAGAGCGTTGTCTACGCAGGGATGAGCTGCTCTTGCAATTGAGCATGCCCCTAAAGCTCGCTGAACTGGCTGTGAACAGTTTTGGCATCCAGGCAGAAGCACGTTTTCTACAGCGAAAGGAATCGCTTGATCAAGTGACGTACAGCCTGCTGCGGGTTAAAGATTCCGGAATGGCTCATGAGCTGTACCTGCAGTTGGAGGCAGGTGAAGCAAGCTTTGAGAGCTTGGCCACCGATCACAGCGAAGGACCCGAAAAACGCAGTAGCGGCAAAGTTGGCCCGGGAAGCTTGATGCGTGCCCATCCACAGCTGCGCTATCGGTTGCGTACAGCCACACCAGGAGTGGTGCTGGAGCCAATACTGATCGATCAATGGTGGGTGGTGAGCCGCCTTGATGAGCGTCATGAAGCCAGATTCAATGAACCGATGCGTCAGCGCATGGCCACAGAAATGCTTGAGGATTGGCTTCGAATTGAGACCAAAGAGCTAGTCAAATCCCTCTCAAACATGGAAAATGATTCGGCCGTGCCCTGACCACCCTGGAATCCGCAATGTCGAACGGGCTCGAAGCCCTGCGTGCCAGATTCCGCGAACAGGGTGAATCCCAGCGGTTTGTACTAGGCCAGTCACTGTGTGAGAGGCACTTCATCCCCGGCCGCGTCCTGCTCATTGAGAGTGGCAGCGCCCGACTACTTGGAGAACAGGGGGGCCGACTCAGCACCCTGATCCGTCTGCAAGCAGGAAGCTTTGTGGGCGTTGCTTCACTCCTGCGTGCCTCTCCTTGCGAAGAGGTGCGAGCTGCCTCAGAGATGGTCGCCATCAGCCTCAGCGATGAGCAGCTGCTCTCACTGGTGAACAGCGACCCAACAATCGCTGCTACTTGCCGCAATCATCTGTGGGAAGCAGAGCTTGCAGCGCTTCTGCAGAAGCAACTCGATCGTGTTGCCAAGCAATCACTATCCCTGAGCGAATTGCTCACGGAACTGCTGCCTGCGGCACGGCTGTTGGACGCCTCAAACGACGGCGCCATCAGCACCTCCCTGAATCAAGGAGAGCGACTGTTCCTCGCCAGTCAACCCGCTGAGGGAGCTGAAGGTGAACTTGGAGATGAGCTAATTGATCCTGGCCTCATTGCAGCGATGCCAGTCGATGTGCATGGCATGCCGATGCGGGTGATCGCGCTTCCAGGAGAGGCCTTAGCCGCTTTCGACTCCGAAATACAGCAGCAAAAGCTCGAACCCGAAGCCGTCAGCAGCTTGGCTGACAGCTCCCGGTCTCGTAGTGAGATCACGGAGGCCCCTCGGCAAGTGCCGGTGAGCCGCTTCAACCAAAGCAATGAAGACAACCGCGACTTCTTCGTGGCGGGTGAAGGCGTTGTCGAAGAGACATTGGCCTGCTTCCAGATGCTGACCAAGCTGATGAAGCTGCCATTCCGGCGCGATGCGATTGAGCGGGTCCTGCGCGATCAGCTACGACGGAACCAGACACCCACATTGAGACTCTGTGGCCAAATTGCAGCCGGCTTAGGCCTACATGTATCTGGTGCCAAGGTACCGGCGAGCATGGGCCTGCGTCTGCAGACTCCAACGCTGGTGCCATGGGGACAAGCCTTCGCCTTGGCAGTGCGCAGCGATCAACGGGGCCTCGTGCTGGCGTCACCGAGCCAGGGCTTTGTGGAACTCGATTTAACCCAACTGGAAAACGCCTTCCCAGAGGGAATCGATCTGCTGCTGATCGACCGCACCAGCGCCACACCAGAGCAAAAATTCGGTCCCTCCTGGTTCTGGCCTGCTCTGAAGCGCTATCGCGGTGTGCTCGCGCAGGTGCTGATCGCCAGCTTCGTGGTGCAGTTGTTCACGCTGGCCAATCCACTGCTGATCCAGGTGATCATCGACAAGGTGATTTCCCAGCGCAGCCTCGACACCCTGCAGGTTCTTGGCATCGCCCTTGTGGCAGTGACGGTGCTTGAAGGAATTCTGGGCAGTCTTAAGACCTATTTATTCACCGAAACGACTAACCGCATTGACCAGCGCCTCGGCGCTGAAGTGATTGACCATTTGCTTCGTCTCCCCCTCGGCTATTTCGATCGCCGCCCAGTGGGCGAGCTGGGGTCACGAGTCGCCGAGCTGGAAAAAATCCGCAACTTTCTCACTGGTCACGCCCTGACCACTGTTCTTGATGCGGCTTTTTCAGTCATCTACATCGTGGTGATGCTCTTCTACAGCTGGGTGCTGACATTGATCGCCCTGGCCGTTCTGCCGATTCAGATCGCACTCACCCTGCTTGGTGCTCCTCTTTTCCGCCGGCAGTACCGCAAAGCAGCTGAAGCCAATGCTTCAACAGCAAGCCATCTCATTGAAGTCCTCACCGGAATTCAAACGGTGAAAAGCCAAAACGTTGAAATGGTCAGCCGTTGGACCTGGCAGGAACGCTATGGCAAGTACATCAGCCGCACGTTTGAACAAACTATTACTGGAACAGCACTCAGCCAAACATCACAGGTTCTACAGAAGATCTCCCAGCTCTTGGTGCTCTGGGTGGGCGCCACTTTGGTTCTGTCTGGCGAGCTCACCCTTGGACAGCTGATTGCCTTCCGAATCATCTCCGGCTATGTGACGCAACCACTGCTGAGGCTTTCAACGATCTGGCAGACGGTGCAGGAATTACGGGTGAGCTTTGAACGCTTGGCCGATGTGATCGACCACAAACAAGAATCTGACGATCAAGACAAAGCCAAAGTGCCCCTGCCCCCCATCGAAGGTGCGGTGCACTTCGACAACCTCAGTTTCGCGTTCAACCCAGGAACGGCTCCGGTCTTGAACGATGTATCGCTGCAAGTGAAGCCTGGCACATTTGTGGGAATCGTTGGACAAAGCGGAAGCGGCAAAAGCACGCTGATGAAGCTTTTGCCGCGGCTTTACTCGCCAAACAAGGGCCGGATCTTGATCGATGGATATGACATCGACAAAGTGGAGCTCTACTCACTCCGACGCCAGATCGGCATCGTGCCCCAGGACCCTCTGCTGTTCTCTGGCAACGTGAACGAGAACATCGCTCTGACTCAGCCGGATGCCACCAGCGAACAGATCGTGATGGCTGCAAAAGTGGCTTGCGCCCATGACTTCATCATGGAGCTGCCCGCTGGATACAGCACATCAGTCGGTGAACGGGGAGCCTCTCTCAGTGGAGGACAGCGTCAGCGCATTGCTATTGCCCGCACACTCCTAGCCAATCCAAAGCTCCTGGTGATGGATGAGGCCACCAGCGCACTTGATTACGAAACCGAACGCAAGGTCTGCGACAACATGATCCAGGCCTTACACGACTGCACGGTTTTCTTCATCACCCACCGCCTATCCACTGTGCGCCGGGCAGATGTGATTGTGGTGATGCACCAGGGTGCGGTGGTTGAAAAGGGTTCGCACGACGAACTGATGAGCCAACGCGGTCGTTACTACGCCCTTTACCGCCAGCAGGAGGCCAGCTGAGATGACAAACGATCCCAACAACAACAATTCCCAGAATGACAAGGGCAATCAGCAGAACGTGAGCGACAAGGAAAGTGCTCCCGGAAAGCTTGTAAGGCAGGCACGCTCGGCTCTGGAGAACCGCATCACCCTGGTCAGCGAGCAGGAGAACGTTCTGAAGCAAAGCCGTTTCTGGATGAAGGCAGTCACTTGGGGACTAGTCGGCACCACCGTTCTAGGCATCGGCTTCTTGGCGGTGGCACGCACTGAGGAAGTGGTGGTCGCGAAGGGCAAACTCGAACCGATCGGAAACGTCAAGGAAGTTCGTGTACCACCTGGCGGAGTCGTCGAGAAGATTCTGGTGAAAAACGGCGAGCGCGTCACTGAGGGCCAGCCCCTCATCCGTCTCGATCAGGAAAGCACGGCGGAACAGCTCAAGTCTTCGATCAAGGGCGTAGAAGAGAAAACCAGCCAAATCAATCAGAAAGAACAACAACTGCTGCTCAAAAAGCAGGAAATAGAGCGCACCCAAGCTTTAAATCGTGAGCAAATAGCCACCACTCGCTCCAAACTCAATCTTGAGCAAGACATCCTTTCACGCTTAAAGTATTTAGCCGAAGAGGGTGGAGTGCAAGATATTCAATATCTACAGCAGCGCAACAAGGTGGAGGAAATCAAAGGTGAACTAATCAAACTTAAAATCGACGGCGGGCGTGAAATCAACATGCGCAACCAACAAGTCAAATTAATCAATTCAGAACTTGCAGGCCTACGCAGTGAGAAAGCTCAGCTCAATTCCGAGCTAACAAAAGTAAGGGTTGCCAATAAAAACCAGATCCTGCGGGCACCCGTTGACGGCATTGTTTTTGATCTGAAACTGAAGAATCCTGGTTTTGTTTCTCAATCCATGTCCTCCGAGGCGATGCTGAAAGTCGTCCCCTTCAACACACTGGAAGCCGATGTTGAGGTTCCCAGTAACAAGATTGGTTTTGTACGCCCCGACCAACCAGCGGACATCAGCATTGATTCCTTTCCTGCAACCGACTTTGGCGTGCTGACAGGAACAGTGGAGTCGGTGGGATCAGATGCCCTTCCACCCAATCCACAGGAGATGCGCCAGGAATACATGTACCCAGCCGTCATCAAGCTAGAAAGCCAACAACTAAAGCTGAAAAGTGGTGCCTCTCTACCACTCCAAGTCGGCATGTCACTTACGGCCAATATCAAGTTGCGCAGTGTTAGCTATCTGCAGCTATTGCTGAACACTTTCCGAACTAAAACCGACTCACTACGGCAGATTTGATCAGAGCTTGACCCCTGGCTGCTGACGCGTCTCGGCTTTCCAGACCCGCCAGCGCAGTTGAACGTTCTCGGGCAGGTCCACAACGATCGGCCAGGAGGCGTTGTACGGAACCAAATAGGGCTGCTTGCCCAGCGATAGGAAAGACGTTCGGGTGGACTGATCATCAGGACAGGCCATCTTGGTGCTGATCACAGCAACTGGACCCTTCACTTCGAAGAGAGCCTTTCCGGATGCATTAGGCAGCATGCGCATGGTCATCCCAGAGCCTGAAAGGCGCTTGGTGTTGCAATCAAGCGTGACCGCCTGGCCCACGATCAGCTGAATCCGCCAGTCGATTGGTTTTGCAGAGATGATTGGATCTGAACTCTCAGGCAGCAGACCCGACGGCTGAATCACCCAGCGTTTGAGGCCTGGGGCTGGCTGCGGATAGCCGCTCAGATTCAGACGCGGAATCGCAGCACCGGGCAGCGCAGCCAAAGAGGAGAGCGACAGAGCAGCTCCAAAGCAGGCGATCGGCTTCAACTGCTGATGCGGAGGCTTCGTCATCACCCCATGGGCAACAGAATGCTCAGCATGACCGATTTCACGGCGATTGCCCTCTTATCGGGCGGACTGGATTCCGCCACAGCGGCAGCCCTGGCGCT
>CATBLW010000096.1 GCA_949486985.1 Prochlorococcus marinus str. MIT 9215 | reverse complement strand
GGCGGGGTCGCTCCTGAATGGCTGCAGGCTTTGATGGCGCGACGTGTTGGCTCATGGAGGTATCAATTTCAAGCTTTTGAGCCAGTTAGAAGAAAGGGCTTGTTTTTCGCTGGCAGGACGTTTTGGAGATGGCACAAAAACTTTCTTGCCCACAACAACATTGTTGAGTTGTTGAGCAACTTTTTATTTTGAGGTCTATGGCCTCAATTCGATTGTTGCCAGAAGGGATTTATTGATGAGAAGGCTCAACTGGATCAGTTCTCATTGCATGGGTTGCTTCGAGGCGTCCTGATCTGAGCTGGCTTGAACTCAGTGGCGTCGATCACGCACAGGAATCGGAACAAGGCTTGGCTCCATCAGTCCACCACCACTGTTGTCGTCATCGGAATCAGCCAGCAACCAGAAGGCCAGCATCACCAGGGCCACGGCGGTGATAGCGGTCAGCAGTTCAAGCATGGACCTCTCCGTTGAAACGACACCCTAGACACATTGTTTGGCAACAGCTGTATCAGAAGTGTGGTTTTTAAAGGCTGAGGATTCAATCTCGCCAAGCAATGAGAACCATCGCCTGAGAGTCAAGCAGATATACCTGGCCAGGCTGTTTGCTCTGAAGGCTTTCCCTTACTCATTGTTTGAACTGTTGATAGCTGACGAGCTGCATGGTTCATAGGCCTCTTTTTATGGATGGCCTGAGCTTTTAGGGCTTTGGCTTCGCTCTCCATCGGCGGCTGAATCTTCTTGTTTTCAGTGGCTTGAGCTGGCGGATTTCCTTGATCAGCTTGTGTTGAGGCTTGCGGGGGTGTTCTGCGAAGCGCTGCTCTTGGTAGGCATTAATGAGGTTTGCAAGCTTTTGGTTCAGCTCGGTTGAAAGTGAGTTGTCAGTCAGGCATGCCTCAAGCGGTTCTCCCTCTTTGGGTTTGATACCCAGCCTGAATAAGCAGTCGTCTAGTTCTTTGCGGAGCTTGTTTTTGTTTTGTGGTTGTAGCCAGCCCAGAACCACAAGAGCTAATGCAAGCAAGATGGCCATGCTTGCCAGCAGGATGGTGCTTTGCCAGCGTTGGGCATGGACCCCAAAAAGTTGCCGCAGCAATTCCTCTTGTTTGGACTGATCGAATTGCATGACCCATAGGCTCCAGTTCAGATCCAGGGTTTGCCAATGCCCTTGCAGCCACTGGATCCAGTTCGGGAGATTGACCAGCAGGCGTTGATCGTCGCTGCTGCCTGCGGCACCAAGACTATTGAAAAGGTTCTGTTCCAGACGGCTTGGGACGACCCATGCCGTGGGGTCTACACGGATCCAGCCACGCTCCGGAAGCCAGATTTCACTCCAGGCATGCGCATCAGCCTGGGTGACTTTTAGATGGCCGTTTTCACTGCCAAAATCCTGTATCCATTCTCCTCCCTGATAGCCAATGACAACCCTGGCGGGGACATCTGCGGCCCGCATGAGTGCGGTGAAGGCGGCGGCAAAATGCTCACAGAATCCTTTTTGGCTTTCAAAGAGAAAGGCATCAAGTCCATCTCGATATGGAAGAACACCAGGCTTGAGTGTGTAGCGAAATTGTTGATCAAGAAACCAGCGCCTGGCCATTTTCAGCCGTTGCTCTGGTTTGGGTAATTGACGCCATTGGTTGCCGAGAGCGTTTAAGCGTGGGTTGCTGTTCTTAGGCAGATAGATGTCGCTTGGATTGGGAGGTTGCTGGCGCCAAAGTTCTGGCGCATCAGGGCCTGTAGCCACAAGGCTGTAAACAGTGCGGGTTTGAACTGGCAACGGTTGCCAAAGGCCACCGTTGCTGCTGCGGCGAATCTCTGTGGGTATGGGTAGACCCCGGCCATTCCATGGCAACCAATGAAGCTGGTTGGCTTCCAGCAACACAAGCTGTTGCGGTAGTAAGGACTTGGCTGCGGGCGGTGTGGGCGGAGCCAGGTTGGGTTTGTCTTGGGAGAGGCTCCAGCGGCGCCCATCGAATTCATTCAAGGCCATGACACGCCAGTAACGCTCTGCTGGAGGAGGCGCTGCCATGCCTTTGAACTGCAGGCGCATGGCTGTGGAATTGTTTTGAACCAGGGCGGCAATCGAGCCTGGAACCAGTTGATCACTCAGGCCTGTCTGATGCGTTGTTTTTAATTGCCACAGAGGTCCAATCCTTGGGGCGAGCAAGAACAAGGCCAGCATCAGCGGCAGGCTGACTCCCACCAACAGGAACAGGCTTCGCAGTAGTCCACTGCTTCTGCTGCTACCAATCTCCAGGCCCAGGAGTGAGCCGATGGCCAGGAGAGCTGTGCTCCCTTGCATCAGGCTGGATCCCAATCCTTGAGCAAAGACACCAGTCAGGCCTACGGCCAGCAATAGCAGCAGGCCGGTGCGACGAATCTCTCCTGGTCGCTGGGCTTCCAATAGCTTGAGCCCGCTCAGTAGCCAAAGCAGGTTGGCGCAGTTGATCAGCAAGCCGCTCATTCCACCCTGCGACGCCTGGGCGAGCCAAGCGCTCAGTAGGCCAATCATCAAGAGACTTGGAATCCAGCTCCTTCTTTGAAGCAGGGGTGGATTCAACAACCTCGACAGGATGAGCAACGGCAGGCAGATCAGCACCAATGGCTGCGCTTCTTGCATGCTCAGCAATTGGAGCCATAGCGACGCCAAGGATGCGCTTAGCAATTGAATGGCTAAGCGGTTATTGCTCATGCCAAGGCCAGTGCTTGTAATGCAGCGTCGCGATGGTGCCGCCCACGACCATGGACAACCTGGCGGCCTGGCAGTTCCAGGGCAAAGGGTTCGTCTTGTTGGGATAGCTCCATGACTCGAGCACTGAGGTGCTCAAGAGCTTTCTCTAGGGGAAGCTTGCTATCCAGTTTCAACACACGCTGGCTGGCGGCTTCGCCGCTGAAGCGTTTCGTCAGCCAGCCGTGGCCTCCGGCCAGTTGCTTCCAAGCCACACGTTGCAAGCCTTCTTCTGGGCGATGGGGGCTCAGTTCATTGAAGTCGTCGGTACCGTTGGCTTGGTTGGCATCGTTCTTGATTGGATGGTCTTGTTGCAGTGGTCGCCACTGTTCAAGAACGGGTCCTGATAAAGCTTTTGGATAAATCAGTTGCTGCTGGGGAGGCAACCAGTAGCTCCAGCAAACGAAGAGACCGAGCGGGGCCTTGGAATAGACCTTTAAACGCCCAGGAGTCTGTAAGCCTCGCTTCGTTGGGCGCCAACAGGGATGTGCCAATGAGATTCCTGATGGCACAACAGGCTGTATCAGTAAGGGTTGATGGCTGAATGCAAGGCGGAGTCGATATCTGTCTTGATGGCTTTGCAGGCGGATGGGATAGGGCACTAAATCACCTGCGAAGCCTGGGCCAGGTTCGGCAATGGCGAGTTCAAGCCCTTGCAAGTTGAACTGGGTGAGAAACAGGCTGATCAGGAATAGGCCGCTGCAGAGAAAGGCCAGCAGTATTGGTCCATTGCTGTTGCTGTTAATGCCAATGATGTAGAGAACTGCGCTGCCAATCAGCCAAAGCCCTCCGAATCTGGAGGGCAGGATATAGAGCTTGCGCATGCTGAGAGTGAGCGGCGTTCCTTCTCGACTCAGTCGCTGTTTCAGCCGATTTCGCAGTCCATGGATCATCGAATGGCGTCCACCTGATTCAGCAGGAGTTGGCTGAGACTTTCGCCGCTTCTGGGTTGGCCACCATCGAGTCGGTGCTCAGCAACAGCGTTAAACACGGCAATCACATCGGCTGGGATGACGTAATGGCGCTGCTCCAAAAAGGCCCAGCTCTTGGCAGCGGCAATGAGCCCTTGGGCTGCTCGAGGTGAAAGCCCTGTTGAGCTGCTGTCGCATCGACTTGTTGCTAATAGATCGAGCACGTAGTCGATAAGAGAGGGTTGCATGGTCAACCCACTGCAATGTTGTTGTGCCTCGATTAAGCCATGGCTATCGAGGCTGCTCTGTAGCTGCTGTACTGGATTCGCATGACCTAAAAGCAGCTTGCGTTCGGCCTCTCGATCAGGGAAACCAAGTGAAAGCCTCATCAAGAAGCGGTCGAGCTGGGATTCCGGCAGGGGGTACGTGCCGGTTTGATCCCAACCGTTTTGGGTGGCAATCACAAAAAATGGCTGCGGCAATGGATAGCTGATTCCATCCACGCTGACCATGTTGGAGGACATGGCTTCCAGGAGGGCGCTTTGGGTGCGCGGGCTGGCGCGGTTGATCTCATCCGCAAGCAGCACATTGCAAAAAAGTGGGCCTTGATGGAACTGAAAGGTTTCGGTTTTTTTCTCGTAAATGGAGATGCCAATCAGATCTGCAGGCAGAAGATCGTTTGTGAAATGAACCCTGTTAAAGGTCAAGCCAAAGCTGCGAGCCAAGGCTTCCGCCAGAGTGGTTTTCCCCATGCCAGGAAGATCTTCGATCAACAGATGGCCACGGGCAAGCAGGCAGGAAACGGCGAGGCGTACCTGCTGTGGTTTACCTAAAACAACTTCATTGATCTGAGCCAAAACCTGCTCAAGCAGCTTGGGGCTTGCTGCGGACATGCAGGAGCTAGATAACGCTTTGATCAGCGTAGGAGCGCATTGTTGAGATAGCAAAAGGGAAGCGAGTCGGAGGCAAGTTACTTGCCTCTCTAGATCGTTCAACCAGCATTTTTGGAGTTAAATAATAAGCAAAAAAGAGTATTTGATGTGCTTATTAGCTTCTGACCGAATACCAGTTTAGGCGCCTTGAGCTTATTAGGCGAATCCCTTGCCTGCGTCCTTGGCGATGCAGGCTTGGAGTTGTTTCCTCAAGGTTGAGTGATCAATGTCGCGCCCAATTAATACCAGTTGGTTTTTGCGATCGCCAGGCCAGTCGCTGTCATCAATGGAGAATCTTTTCCCGGCAAGATGAAAGATATGCCGCCGATCGCTTTCATTAAACCAAAGAATACCTTTGGCACGAAAGACTTCCGCTGGTAGCTGGTTATCTAAAAAATTCTGGAATTTTCTCAAGGCAAAGGGACCATCACTGCTGAATGAAAGAGAGGTGAACCCCTCGATTGATTGGTGATCAGGGTTGTGATGATGTTTATGCTCTTCATGATGATGATCATCATGGCTGCAATGTCCATGATCGTGGTCACAATCGCTGTGATCATGCTCTTCCGAACTATGCGTTGTTGTGACCTGATCACTTTCAAATAGACCAACGCTTAGCAGCAGAGGAATTGGTACATCCCCTTTTATAGAGCGCAAAATTCTAGCCTCCTGCTTAACATCCTTTAATTGAGATTCAATCTCTGATAATCGCTCTTCTGTGACCAGATCAGTTTTGTTGAGTAGCAGAATATCTCCGTAGATCACCTGAGCTCTGCCTATCTCACTATCGAGTAATTGAGTGTCGAAATTGTCGGCATCGATCAAGGTGATGATGGAATCCAGCCTCGTAAGGTCTCGGAGTTCGCTGCCAAGAAAGCTCATGGCCACCGGCAGTGGATCGGCCAGGCCAGTGGTCTCAACCACCAAGTAATCAATGGGGTCGGGGCGATCGAGAATCCGTTCAACCGCTTCGACCAGTTCACCGTTGATCGTGCAACAGATGCAGCCATTGCTGAGTTCCACCATGTCTTCTCCGGTGGCAATGACCAGGTCGTTATCGATCCCGATTTCGCCAAATTCATTGACGAGTACTGCAGTTTTTATGCCTTCTTGATTGCTGAGGATGTGGTTTAGCAGGGTGGTTTTACCAGCACCGAGGAAGCCGGTGAGGATCGTTACCGGTACACCTTTTGCTTCTGCCCGCTCGGCTTCACTGCTGGTCTTGCTGGTAGCGGTGGGGTTGGAGGAGTTGCTCATGCGCTTGCCGGTAGTGGAACGGGAAGAGGTCGGAACCACGGCCGTTGGTTGCATGCTGGCAACAACTTCGCCTTGGTGGAGAACATTTGATTAATTAGGCTGAAGCAGATTGATCGCTTGGGCTAGCTGAACATCTTGATCACTTAATCCACCTAGGTCATGGGTGGTGAGCTCGATCGTGACACGGCTGTAGACGTTGCTCCAATCTGGGTGGTGATGCATGGATTCGGCGAGTAGAGCAACTCTGCTCATGAATCCGAATGCATCGACGAAGTTTTTAAACTTCCATTGGCGTTGAAGTTTGGATCCCAACACAGTCCATCCAGGTAGTTGATCCGCCAATAAAGAGATCTCTTCAGGGGTGAGCAGAGTTGCTGTCATGCGGGTGTTGGATTGGTGTGATTCTTCTCATCATTATTGTCAGGATTGGATTGATGCCACTGTTGTTGGTTAACTGTTGTTGGTTTGGAGATTGCAAAGCTCGATTGTATGGATGCCAATTCGTGCTCGGACCTTTGCCTATTTAATCAGTAGAGTGGTTTGTTCTGATCAATCTGTACAAATAATCTAGTCAGTTCAAAGATAGTTGGCTGCAAGGACTCTCTGCAGCTTGATGGATAAACTGCTTGTTTAAAGAGTGGCTGTATATCTATATCGCCCTGTCTCGCCAGCTTTCCCCTTTGCCGAGCTTTATTTGTTTGCTGGATAGGAGGTTCTGATCTCTGCTGTTGATTGATTGATTTGACTCTCTAAGGATTTTGGTGGTTTTGTTCTGGCGATTCCGCGATGTCGTGGAGGCGGTCAACGAGTAGATCCACATTGGTATCGGCGCCGCCATCTTCTGCCCATGCTTCTGGGTTGTGGCGCTGCTGCACCAATTTGTTGAGCTTGGAACCATTGCGACGGGCCAGAAGATTGGCTGTATTGCCATCAGCTTTTCCAATTTGCTGAGCAATTGGAGGGCTCTTTGGAGTGTTTTTCGGATCAGGAATGGCCAGGTTGAGAGCCGCTCTTAGAAGATGTTCGATCGCCTGGTTGGGATCCATGCCGTGCAATGCAGCAAAATAATCAAGGCGCTCCTGAAGCTCTTTAGGAAGACCATTCATGGCTTCGTCATCTCGCCAATGGCGTGCAATGCCAGTCTCCGGCGGCTGCCTGAGCATCGATGCTCCCAAAGATAAATGGCCTGCCAGATACCCAGCAGCAGTTTTCCCTGATCAATACTTAGGCTCAAGCTGCTGCTGGTTAGTGATGTGCGGATGTGCGCCGGCATGTCATCAGGGCCTTCGTCGGCATGTCGATAAGCCTGGGCCCCGCCTTTGCCGCTAATGGATCTGAATCCTTCTTCCGGGACTAAGGCTTTCATGTAAGTCGATAAATCATCGAGAACTCTGGGATCGGCATTTTCATTAATTGTGAGGCTGCAGCTTGTGTGAAGAGCCGTTAGATGCAATACCCCGCGTTCGATTCGTTCTTTCGCGATCCATCGATTGATTGTTTGGGTGAGGTCGATGAAGCCCTCTCCTGAGGTGACAATCTCCAGCTGATGCAACGCTTGCTGAAGTGACATCGGCGCAGATTGGCAGCAGTGCCTCCTAAGTTTGATCTCATCGAAGAGTTTTGCTGCGGTGAGGAATGCTTTCCAGATGAGATGGGCTCTGTTGGTGCTGGTCTTGATCAGTTCAGTTGCGGTTGGAGCCACTCCCTCCCATGCGCAGCGAGTGGTGAAAAAATTGAAGGACATTTGCCCCATGGGCTATGTCGATACGTTCAACGGCAAATGCAGCACGCTTGGTTTGATGACCTATACCGTTACTCCCACCAACGGAGAGGCTTGCCTTTCAGGTTGGATGAATGTGGGCGGTGGATACTGCCGTAAGAAATGAAGGCCGATTAGCGATGGAGGAGAACACTGAAGCTCAGCTCACTCTCCTGTTTGATGGTGCGTGTCCACTTTGCCGGCGTGAAGTGAACTTTTTGCGATCTCGGGATGCTCGTGGCCGATTGCGGTTTGTTGATATCGATTCAGCTGACTATCAGCCTGAGAATTTTGGGGCCATCAGTTATCGCGAAGCGATGGGACGCATGCATGCTTTGCGAGGCGATGGTTCAGTCGTCAGAGACGTCGCCGTGTTTCGAGAGGCTTATCAATTGGTGGGATTGGGCTGGCTTTATGCACCCACGGATTGGCCAGCGGTGAAACCAATGGTCGATGGTATTTATTCGATCTGGGCTCGACTTCGTTTGCGGTTGACGGGCCGCCAATCGCTTGATCAGATTTGCAGATGCCGTCTTGATGATTGAAAAATGATGCTTAAAGTTTTGGTTTTATAGGTATTTTATTGGCCTGTAATCAGTAAGAATTGCCTTGAAAGCTTAGGCCTATTGATTCTGAATTCTTGCATCTCTCTGAAATTATCTAGATACATCCATAGGTAGCGTTTTGCATGATGGTTAATGATTAATAGGATCTCTATCCTTATTGAAGCGATTGAGGCTTTTGCTTGTTCAGTCTTCCTGATCATGGGAATGGATTGATTTGAACAAAAAGCTTTGAATTCTGGTCGATTGTCTGCTTAAGTTTCAAGCAGTCATGGGTCAAGCCTTTGCCTTTACTGGCTTGGCAGCGATTGGGGGACTATCTGCATGAAACCCAGCTGCTGGGTTCGATTCAGAGCACCCTCTACTGGGATCAGAACACCAGGATGCCTTCTGCT